>JAGOZL010000136.1 GCA_018058685.1 Sulfurospirillum sp. | reverse complement strand
TCAGGTGAAGCACTCAAAGAAATCAAGTCATTTATAATAGAAAAAGGTGAAGAAGCTCTTATTCAAGAGTATGATGATGTCTTTCACAATCCTGCTTATAAAGTGGTTCGCAATACGGCCTCGTATTACGATGAAGGTGTTGAAAGCGGGCATATGCGTGTTGCGGTCAAAAACTTTTTAGCAAAAACACGTATTCGAAGAGACGAAAATAACTTTAAAGAAAATGAAGACAGCGTAGGATTTATTCTTACGTTTATGCATGAACTCATAGAGCTTATCATCGCTGGTCAAAAAGAGTATGATACTGTACAACATTGTTTATTTGTTGAAGTGATTAATCCGTTTATTGATGAGTTTATTGTGAATGTGTATGAGCATAAAATGTCTCAAGCCTACCAGTCTGTTGCTGTTGTGTTCAATGCGTTTATCGCATTTGAGCGTATGTATTTTGAAGTGGCTAAACCACCGATGAAAGAATCAAAAAGAGCAGAGAGACCTGAGGTTATCTCAGGGGCAGAGGCGAGGCGAAGAGCTGAAAATAAAGCGAAAAGAGATGCTGACAAAGCAGCTCAAAAAGAATTAGAAGCATAGCAATCCAAGAGATTGCTCAAGAAAAGGTCTCTTTTTTTGAGCAATCTCTTCTTTAGGAGAGATTAATTTATGCAAGGAGTATTGTATGAATGAAAGCAGACGTGGCTTTGTTAAAAAAGCTGCAATTGCTGGTGCTGTTGCTACCGTTGGTGTAGTCGCCGCGCAAGCAGCGGGTGCTGGTTCAAACAGTTCCAACGGCGTTGTTATAGGTAAATCTAAGAAAAAAGAGATTACTTATAAGAAAACTCAGGCATGGGAAGACTTTTACAAGTCTGCTATGTAAGAAAAGGGAGATAAGCGAATGGAAAAAACTACCGCTCGTGCTCTTACGACCACAGTAGGTCGTCGTTCATTTCTTAAAATGGCAGCAGTCGCTGGTGCATTTGGCGCCACTTCAGCATTTGCCAGTGGAAATGTAACGAGAGCAGCAACAGAGGAAGAGGTTAAAAACCCATTCCCAGGCTCGAAGAAAATCAAAACGATTTGTACTTCGTGTTCTGTAGGATGTGGTGTTATTGCAGAAGTTCAAAATGGTGTGTGGGTACGTCAAGAAGTTGCTCAAGACCACCCAATCAGCCTTGGTGGACATTGCTGTAAAGGTGCTGATATGATCGATATGGTCAAATCAGAAGTACGCCTAAAATACCCAATGGTTAAAGAAAATGGCCAGTGGAAACGTCTTTCTTGGGATGATGCGCTCAATCGTATTGCGACCAAGTTAAAAGAACTTAAAGCAAAAGATGGCCCAGATTCTGTCCAATTCTTTGGATCAGCAAAAATGGGTAATGAGCAAGCATACTACTTTAGAAAGTTTGCAGCATTCTTCGGAACCAATAATACAGACCATCAAGCTCGTCTTTGACATAGCTCCACAGTCGCCGGTGTGGCGAATACATTTGGATATGGCGCTATGACAAACTCTTTGGGAGATATTCAGAAGTCTAAAGCTATTATCATTTTTGGAGCAAACCCAGCGGTTAATCACCCTGTAGGTTTCCAACATTTCTTAAAAGCAAAAGAAAGAAACAACTCTCAACTTATCGTTGTTGATCCACGTTTCACAAAAACAGCTGCGAAAGCAGATATTTTTGCACAAGTACGTCCAGGTACCGATATTCCGTTTATCTATGGTATGCTCAATATTATCTTCGCTAATGGTTGGGAAGATAAAGAGTACACAGATGCACGTGTGTTTGGTATGGACAGAATTAGAGAAGAAGCTAAAAAATGGACACCAGAAGTTGTTGCTGATGTAACAGGTGTTCCTGCTGAAAAATTGATTCAAATTACTAACATTTATGCTAAAAACCGCCCTGGTACACTCATCTGGGCTATGGGTCTTACACAACACAGTATTGGAACATCTAATACGCGTATCGCTCCAATTCTCCAACTTGCTCTTGGTAACATGGGTAAAGCGGGTGGTGGTACAAACATTCTAAGAGGTCACGACAACGTTCAAGGTGCGACCGATATGGGATGTTTATCTGATTCACTTCCAGGCTATTATGGTTTGGCAGCGGGTTCTTGGAAATATTTTGCAAAACAATGGGGTGTTGATTATGAATACCTTGTTAAGCAATTTAAAGATGAATCTTGGATGGGTAAAAATGGCTTCTCACTCGCTCGTTGGTGGGCAGGTGTAGCGGGCGTTAAAGATGCTGAAGCGATTGACAATGCAGGTACAAGCCTCAAAGCACTACTCGTATTTGGAAATGGTATCACATCTATTGCACAACAAGCTAAAGTAAAAGAAGCACTCGACAATCTTGAAATGGTTGTTTTAGCTGACCCATTTGTGAACGAAGCGGCTATTTTAACGGATAAAAAAGATAACGTCTTTATCCTTCCTGCGGCAACTCAGTTTGAAACAAGCGGTTATACCGTAGCAACAAACAGAAGTGCACAGTGGAGATATAAAGTGGTTGAGCCTCTTTATGAGAGCAAGCCAGACCAAGAAATTATGTTTGAACTAGCAAAACGTTTAGGTTTCTATGAGCAATATACTAAAGCAATGATGATGCAAGAAACTAAAGACGGCAAGTTAGAGATGATCCCTGGAAAATCTAGCTTTACATGGCCAGAAGATGCGACTAATGAAATTGCACGTATCATCAAAACCATTGGTTTAACAGGTTGGACAGCTGAGAGAATCAAAAAACATACAGACAACTGGCATATGTTTGATGAAGTCACAGGGGCAGGTTTTGGACCAATGAAAGGCGAGTTCTATGGATTACCATGGCCTTGTTGGACAAAAAAACACGGTGGTTCTCCAAACCTTTACGATACAAGTATTCCTGTAAGTCAAGGTGGTATGGGCTTTAGAAATAACTTTGGTTTGGAAAAAGATGGTGTGAACCTCTTGGCTGAAAAAGGCTCTTTCCCTAAAGGTTCTAAAGTTGAAACAGGCTATCCAGAAATTACTAAAGACAATATCGAAAAAGTTCTTGGTATTACACTCACAGAAGCTGAAAAAGCGGCATGTGGTGCAAACTGGAAAGTTGATAACAGTGGTATTTTAGTTGAAAAAGCACTTGAAGCAGGCGTTTGTCCTTACGGTAACGCAAAAGCTAGAGCGGTTGTCTGGAACTTCCCTGATCACATTCCATTACACCGTGAGCCACTTCACTCGCCAAGACAAGATTTGGTTGAAAAATATCCATCGTTTGCGGATAAGCCAAACCATTTCCGTGTATTGACAAAATATGCTTCTATTCAAAAAGCAAAAGACTACTCAAAAGAGTTCCCAATCAATATGGTAACAGGACGTTTAGTCACAATGAACGGTGCGGGTATCGAAAACCGTGCTTCTAAATATATTTGTGCACTAACGCCAGAGATGTTCTGTG
>JAGOZL010000135.1 GCA_018058685.1 Sulfurospirillum sp. | reverse complement strand
ATAAATTGCGCAACTTAGTTGCATTTAAGTCATAAGCGAGTACTATTTCTTTACATGTAAATTTAAAATTAGGAAAAAAAATGGTGAAAAAAGTCTCGTTTTTAGTGCTGTGTTTAAGCGCATTTGCCTTTGCAAAAGTCAATACAGTGGTGAGCATCGTGCCTCAGAAAAGTTTTGTGGAAGCTATCGGTGGGGAATTTGTTACTGTTGAAGTGATGGTGCTTCCGGGAAAAGACCCCCATTCGTATGAGCCAAAACCTTCCCAGATGAAAGCGGTTGATGCGGCACAGCTTTACTTTACCATCGGGGTTGAGTTTGAAGGGGCGTGGATGAAGAAATTTGCCAACCAAAACAAAAAAATGAAAATCGTAGACAGTAGCAAAGGGATTGAAAAACTAAGCCTAAAAGAAGATGATCATGATGACCATAAGTCGCATAAAGGGCATGAGGGACACAAGCACACAGGCTTTGATCCACATGTGTGGACAAACCCTCAAAATATCAAAATCATCGCTAAAAACATCGTAGAGACACTCATCGCTTTTGATGGGGAGCACAAAGAGCAGTTGATGGCAAATTACACCGCATTTTTAGCCAAAGTAGATGCGGCAGATGCGCAGGTTAAAGAGGCACTTAAAGGGGTTCAAAAAGGGTCAAAATTTATGGTTTTTCATCCGTCATGGGGCTATTTTGCACACCAATACGGGCTAGAACAAGTTGCCATTGAGGTTGAGGGAAAAGAGCCAAAACCTAAAGTGTTGGCATTGATTTTAAAAGAGGCACGTGAAGAAAAAGTCAAAGCGATTTTTACACAGCCTGAGTTTTCCGATAAAAGCGCTAAACAAATTGCCGATGAGTTAAAGATAGACGTGATTAAAATCAGTCCTCTTGCCAGTGAGTGGGATGCCAATCTGATAACCCTTGCTAAAGCCATCGCAAAGCAACACTAAAAAAGAGTCTCGGTACGCGTAAATGCGTACCGTTTTATAACACTCTTGCGTGTGTATTAAAGAGTAAAAATCCCACAGCAATCACCATCAGTGTCCCCAAAAGACGCATCACCCAAAACCATGTTGGCTGTTGCGTCATCACGCGTGCTTGTCCAAAGCGGTGCACGAGTAGTCCAACTGCAGAGATCGTTAGTCCCATCCCAAGGCTCATAAATAACGCTGAAATGATGCCAAGGCTAAACTCACCTAATGTTATCGCAAAAAAACTAAGCGTCATCACTCCAGGACAAGGAACAATGCCCGAGAGGATAATCACGCTTGCCTCTTTTTTTGCATCTACGTGTGCCTCTTTTTTAGAGCGAGACGTTGCTACTTCGTACAAAAGCCAACAACCCATAAGCACAATAAGCCCACCAGAGATTTGCACCATCGGAACACTCACATCGCGTAAAAGCTTAGACGCACTGACCTCAATGGCATACGTGGCGCCAAGAGTCAATACAAGGGCTGAGAGGGCGTGCACCAGAGCGATAAAAAAGCCCATACGCAAAACATGAGAGGTTTTAAGCGTAGGATTGGCTAAGAGATAGCCAGAAATTAGCGCTTTACCATGCCCTGGTCCTAAAGCATGGATAATCCCATACGCTAGAGAAAAAGCTAGGATTGAAGCGACAGGAACCCATGAGCCTTCTTCAAGAAGCTCAAAATAAGTACTAAGCTCACTGTTAAAATAGTGATTTGCTTCTATAAGCCATTGTGAGAGGGTTGAAATCATAAGCTTTCCTTAGCGTGATATGCTTGCTTTGTAAGCATAGTAAAAGTCGGCATCATAGCCTGAGGCTTTACATGTAAACTCTTTTGAACAACTCAGTCCCTCTTTTTTAAGAATGAGGGCGACATACATCTCTGGGTCAAAAAAACGCAGTTCATATTTTTTAAGCAGGGTTGAGGGAAGCGAAAAGGTGTAAACCAGCCTTTTTTTATCAATACTGGCGCTAAAACTATCCACTTTTTGAACTTCAAGTTCTTCTTTACCATCAAAAAAACGCATAAAATAACTGTATGGGGCTAAAGGTCTAAAATGGTCTGTTTCGATGAAAGCAATTTCGCTAGCATCGAGCACTTTGTCTTTATTTTTATCATAATCCCCAATAAGCATTGCCGATGTCATCGCATCAAAAGCCCATGTAATCGTTACTTTATCATTGCTGGCAGACACCTTAAGGTCAATAAAAATATGCGGATGAGCCAAGGCTGAGGTCGCATAACAGACGCAAAAAGCGACAACGGTTTTGAGGAAGTTCAAAGAAAAAGCCTTTTGAAGATATGGATAAGGATTATAAGGAAAAGTGACTAACAAAGTCTTTAATTCTTTAATTGATAATAGCTTTCAAATTTAGAAGAAATTAAGCTCATTTTACCTATTATTTTGAAATCAAATATCAAAAAGGAGAGGGCATGTCGGTACTCATTATTGGAGGAGATAAGATTGATTCAATCGCTTCGGTGTTGGAGAGTTTTTCATTTGATAAAATCGTACATTGGGATGCACGCAATCCTTCCGTGGTACGAAAAGAGATACCCGCAGATGTGAAGTTGGTGATTATGCTGACCAATTTTCTAAACCACAATGCGATGAATAAATTTAAAAACGAGGCTAAACGAAAAGCGATTCAGTTTATCTGTGCGAAGCGAAGCGAGAGCTCGGTCTTTTGTGAATTGTGTAAAAAGTTTAGTCCCAATGGTGGCTGTGCCATGGAAGCGAAGTAGAAAAAACCATGTCTTCCTCAGGTTTTGCATATGATTTGCTCAATTCTATCGGGTATAAAGAGGTTTATGAAATTTTACATGTAAAGAGTTTTTGGGCAGAGTATGAACCTGTCATTGATATCAAACGAAGCGAGATTTTTGGCTATGAAGCATTGGCTCGCTTTGTCTATCGTGGTCAAAATATCCCTCCTGCGCCTATCTTTGAAATCGCTCATTACTCACAGGAACTCTTTTTTCAGCTTGAAAAAGCCCTCAAAATCATGCAAATCGAACACCGCCCTAAAGAGGGTATTTTGTTTGTCAATATTGACCCGCACAACTTTAATACTGTAGAAAAAAATGACTTTTGGAGCGATTTATTTTCTAATACGGAGCAGATGTGTATCGAAGTGACGGAAAATACCGATGCCATCAATGCCTCTTTATTGGCAGATATTTTACCCAAGCTTAAAAAAACAGGAGCGTATATCGCGCAAGATGACATTGGAAACGATGCAAAACCATTTTGTTTTGAACTGACCAACCATGCGCATATCTTGAAGTTTGACCGCACATGGTTGCATAAAATCCGTGCGTGCTCAGACTATGTGCAGATTTTAAAAGGTTTTATCGCTTTTGCGAGACTACAAAAGAAAAAAACAGTGATGGAAGGCATTGAAACCAAAGAGGACTTTGCCATTGCCAAAAGACTGGGTGTCGATTTTGTGCAAGGATATCTGTTTAAAAC
>JAGOZL010000055.1 GCA_018058685.1 Sulfurospirillum sp. | reverse complement strand
ATTGACGTGGTTGCCATTGAACCCATGGAAGAAAGCAATCCTCTTTTACATGTAAAGTATCCACACCGATTGGCGATGAGCCCTCACACGGCATGGGCAAGTGTTGAAGCAAGAGCTGAATTGATTCGGTTAGTGAGTGAAAATATTAAAGATTATCTTGGACAATAAGGAGGAATTATGGCAAAAGAACACAGTTTTGATATTAGTGCAGAAATTGATAAGCAAAAACTCAAAGATGCCTATGAGCAAGCAAAAAAAGTCATTACCAATCGATGGGATTTTAAAGGCATTACGTGTGAGTTTGACCACAGTGAAAAAGCTAAAACATTTACCTTGGTGACAACGACTGATTCTAAAGCAGATGCGATGGTGGACGGGTTGATTTCTGAAGCAATTAAACGAGGAATATCGTCTAAAGCCCTTAAAGAAACCAAACGCGAACCAGCGGGCGGTTCTAAAATCAAAGTGACCGTTTCTATTGTGGATGCAATCTCAAGCGATGATGCTAAAAAAATTGTCAAAGAGATTAAAGATTTGAAACTCAAAGTGCAAGCCTCTATTCGTGGAGATGTTGTGAGAGTTGAGGGCAAGTCGATAGATGATTTACAAGAAGCGATTAAAGCGATTCGTGAGTGCGAATTTGATTTCCCTGTTAATTTTACCAATCTAAAATAGGCACTATGGAAGAGTTTATTCCTCCAAGCATCGAAGTTGTTCCTAAAATCAAAGGGTTTTGGTGTAAGGTTTTGATGCTGACACTGTATGGGTTCCTTACATTTGCTCCTTTGTTTGTAGGCGTGTGGATAGGGTATGTTTATAATCTATGGATTGGAATTGCCTTTTTTTTATTTTTAACCCTTGTAAGTGGCGTTATTAGTTCTAAAATGCGTGTCAATTCTATCCCTTATGCGCAACGAGAGATGAACTACTCAACGATGGCAATTGTGAAGTGGTATATTGCGAAAAATCAGTGTATATAAAAGAAGTAAGCTTGGATTTCCAAGCTTACATGTAAAGACTAAAAACTAATATTATTAAAATCTCCATCGGTGAGCCCTTTGGCAACAACAGGAGGTTTAGCTACGGTGATGCCTTCGACTAAAGCACTTGCGTCTTTACCTGCATTGGGTAAAAAAAGTGGGCAAACATTCACAACAGCGCCTGCTTTTATAAGTCCTTGAAGTGCACTTTTGGGATTTGCTGCTGTTCCATCAGGTTTTTTGACATCCATCGCTGTAAAGTCTTTAAGAGCTAGATTCCCAGCAGGACCGCATAGCGTAATGTTCAATGCTTTTTTTTGGTCATTGAGTACACTACTTCCTAGCACCATTCCCATCATTTGCGTTTGAGCATCGGCGGATGTCATTAACACATTGAGCCCTTTAAGATCAGCGGCGCTCAATACGCTCGTAGCTGCGAATGCAGCAACAATTAAGGCACTATTCATGAATGATTTCATCCATTCCTCCTTAAGAAAATATATTAAATATTATAACAAAAATTAAACTAAAAAAGTCTTCAAAAAGGCTTTACATGTAAAAAGGTATAATGCGTGTTACTTTATCAACCACAAAGGTAACAATGTCAATGACATTTTCACGTTTTACACTCATCTTAGTCGTAGCACTCTTTTTTGTCTGCTTTGATAATTTCACATTTTTTTCAAAAGTCACTGGCGTTTATCCTTTCGCATGGGAAAATATAGGGTTTTTAATTTCATTGGCAGTTGTCTTATTGTGTGTTATCACGGTTGTTTTACTCTTGGTGACAAATCGTTACACATTAAAGCCTATTATCATTGTGCTATTACTCATCTCTTCTTTTACGAACTATTTTATGCAAACGTACAATGTCATTATTGATGAGACAATGATTCAAAATACACTTGAAACCAATATGAGTGAATCACTTGACCTTTTAACAATCAAGCTTTTTGCCTATGTTTTTTTCTTAGGAATCCTTCCCTCCTATATCGTTGTGAAAATGCCAATACGTTATGGCACATTTAAACAAGAGCTTTTTACAACGCTCAAAGGGACTATTCTTAGCCTTCTTATGATTGTTATCATGCTTTTTAGTTTTAGCAAGTTTTATACATCGTTTTTTCGTGAAAATAAACCGCTTCGCTTTTATACCAATCCTACATTTTATCTCTACTCTGCGGGTAAATATGTGCACGATACTTTTTACAAACGAGATACTACTTTACAGCTATTGGGACGGGATGCAAAACAGACAAAGTCCAATGTGGATATGCGCAAACTTACCATCGTTGTTGTGGGTGAAGCGGCGCGTGCAAACCGCTTTTCACTCAATGGCTATGAGCGACAAACCAACCCCTTGCTAGAAAAAGAAGATATTATCAATCTCTCCAATGTCTCTTCATGCGGAACTTCAACTGCCATATCGGTTCCATGTATGTTTTCGCACTTGGAGCGCAAAAATTACAGCGATAAAGTGGCTAAAAATAGTGAAAATGTCTTAGATATTTTGAAGCACACAGGTGTCAATGTTTTATGGCGCGATAATAATTCCGATTCTAAAGGTGTGGCATTACGCGTGAAGTATGAAGATTTTAGAACCCCTAAGCATAATACCATCTGTGATGATGAGTGTCGCGATGAGGGAATGTTGGTAGGATTGCAAACGTATGTTGATGCACAAGAGGGAGATGTGATGATCGTGTTGCATCAAATGGGCAATCACGGACCAGCTTATTATAAGCGCTATCCCAAAGCCTATGAGCGTTTTACCCCAACGTGCCAAACCAATCAAGTTGAACAATGCACCACAGAAGAGATAGGCAATGCATATGATAATGCGATTTTGTACACCGATTATTTTCTCTCTAAAACGATAGCCTTTTTAAAAGAGAATGACAAGCGATTTGAAACGGCATTGATTTATATGGCAGACCATGGAGAGTCTTTAGGCGAAAAAGGATTATATTTGCATGGAATTCCTTATTTCATGGCACCGCGTGAACAAACACATGTGGGCGCTTTTGTCTGGCTTGGAGAAAAAAGTAAGCCAAAAATTAATTTGGAGCAGTTAAAAGAAAAAGCGTCGTTGGACTATTCACATGACAATCTTTTTCATACGATTTTAGGTATGATGGAGATAGAAACAAGCATTTACGATAAAACAAAAAATATACTTCCTAAAAAAGGAAATGAGTGAGAAATCAACCTAAATATCATTTTTTTAAAAATACCCGTTATGCTTTGAATGGATTAAAAGATATTATTGCCAATGAAACGTCATTTCGGTTAGAGATGATTATTGTTCTGTGTCTTTTACCCGTCATTTTTTTAGTTTCTTTGGAGCTTTCTTATAAGCTTTTGATGTTTATAACGCTTCTAGGAATGCCTTTAGCCGAAGCGATAAACAGTGCTATAGAACGCGTGACAGACTTGGTAACCTTGGAATATCATGAAATGGCAGGGCGCGCAAAAGATGCAGGGAGCGCTGTTGTTTTTTTAAGCATTGTTTTGTTTGTCGTTGTCTGGGGAGCATGTTTGATGAAGGCTTTTTTATAGTCACTCTTTTGCATTAAATTTGTGATACAATCACCTTACAAACGTTTTGTTGTAGGAGTGATAAAGATGACTATTAAGAAAAAGTTAATTTACGGCGCCTCAATGCTTCTTGTGATTATCATTGCAAGCAATATTTTTGCTTCTATGACCATTCGATCTTTGATTTCTTCAAGTGAACTCTCAAATCTGAGATACCAACAGCTTTCTCAAATCCAGCGTTATGAACATACGATTACACAAGTAACCCTTCTGGCGATGGATATTATCGTGGATCAAAAAGAGGCTATTTCAAAAGAACGCATGAATGAGATGGTTCACTTTTTCAAAGAACTCAAAACATTGCAAGCACAGTTGGAAAAACTCTCCGATACTCCATCTGAAAAGCAATTAAGCTTAACGCTTCAAAAACAAGAAGAAACACTTGAAAAACTTTTTACACAAAACCTTGTCCAAACGATTGCTAAAGGCTTAAAAGGTGATGATATCACAGAAGCGTTAAATAAGCTTGATGATACGCTTGATGGACTTGAAGATGAGATGAGTCAAACATTAGAGCGCATTCGACATTCTGTAGAACAAGAGCTTGATGAGGCTATGGAGGGTTCAAAAAGTAGAGCCACTATCAGTATTTTTGCTATTGTCGCCTCAGGAGTTTTAATGGTCGCATTGGTTCTTCTTGGCGCTATTGTTCTTGTACGTTCTGTGCTTCATTCGATTTCAAAACTTCAAGTTATCTCTTTGGATTTAGCCAAAGGAAATGGAGATTTGACAAAACGCATCGGTATCCAAGAAGCAGATGAAATAGGCGAAGTTTCTCGTAATTTTGACATGTTTTTAGACAATTTACAGCAGTTGATAGCCATGGGTAAAACAGCCAGTAGTGAAAACGTTGCTGTTTCAGGAGAACTAAGCACGACAGCTTTAGAAATTGGCAAGCGTGTGGAAGATGAGGTGGCAACTGTTCAAAAAGCAGTGGCAACAACCAATAAAATCAATGGCATTGTCAGAGAAAACTATGATGCAACTAAGAAAGTAGGGCAAGAGATAGAGATTGCCAATCAAAAGCTAGCAGAGGCAAAAAAAATAGTTCTTGATTTAAGCGATACGATTATGCATAACAGCGCAAAAGAGCTAGACTTAGCCGATAAACTCAATCACCTAAGTAAAGATACGGAACAAGTTAAAAGTGTTCTTAGTATGATTTCAGATATTGCGGATCAGACAAATTTATTGGCTCTTAATGCTGCGATTGAAGCGGCGCGTGCAGGAGAAAATGGACGAGGATTTGCTGTAGTGGCCGATGAAGTGCGGACATTGGCCGAACGGACACAAAAGTCACTTGTGGAGATTAATGCAACCATCAATGTGGTTGTTCAATCCATCATTCAAAGTTCTGAGGAGATGAATAAAAACGCGGCTTCTTTTAAGGAGATGACCCATCATGCAGAAGCGGTCAGTGGTTCCATTATCGAAGTTTCACACGTCATGGCTAATGTTGTACATGCCACGGAACATTCGATGCAGAGCTCTCAAAGTATCAACGATAGTATTATTGGTGTGATTCGAGAAATGCGTACGATTGATGAAACAAGTACTAAAAATGCTCGCAGTGTTGAAGAGATAGCAGGTGCTGCAGAGCATGTTTATAAACTGACAGAAGAACTCAATAATGGATTGAGTAAATTTAGAACATAAGTATCAAAAAAAGAAGGACTTTTAGAAAAAATTAGATTTTTATCATATCTCTATGCTACTTTTTTGGTAGACTTTTTTATTATATTATACAAAAAGTCTAAAAACAAAGGAGCAGAAAATGCTAGAACGAATACGTGTAGGCACATTAGACATTCATGCAAGTTTATATCACTTTATAACTAACGAAGTTCTTCCTCAAACAGGAGTGAGTGTAGAACAGTTTTGGAATGGATTTGAAAAAACGCTTCAAACCCTTTCACCGCAAAATAAACTCCTTTTAAAAAAACGTGATGATTTACAAGAACAATTAGACGCATGGTATAAAGCACATCGTGGTAAAGAGCTTTGTTTTGAGACACATGAAGCTTTTTTACGCTCTATTGGTTATCTTGTGGATGAACCTAACCAAACATCGATTAATGCTTTACATGTAGACCCAGAAATCGCTCTTATCGCCGCACCACAATTGGTTGTGCCTGCTGATAACGCACGTTATGCACTCAATGCCGCCAACGCACGATGGGGAAGTTTACTCGATGTCCTTTATGGCACAGATATGATAGAAGATGTTGCTCCCTTTGAAAAGAAAGGAAGTTACAATCCTAAACGTGGTGAGAAAGTGTTTGAACTTACGTATGCTTTTTTAGATGAAACATTTGCGTTGCAAGAGGGGTCTTATGCGCAAGTTGTTTCCTTCTCTCTTGAAAATCAGACATTAGCCATAGCGCTATCATCAGGGGAAATAACACGTTTAAAAGAGCCTTCGCAATGGGTAGGGTACAACGAAGAAGCAGCGGGTAAAGTGTGCTCTGTGCTTTTAAAAAACAATGGTTTACATGTAGAAATACAACTTGATAAAGATAGCTTTATTGGGAAAACCAATCAAGCAGGCATTAAAGATGTGATTCTTGAATCAGCGCTTAGTGCGATTCAAGATTGTGAGGATTCTGTTGCGGCGGTAGATGCAGAAGATAAAATGAAAATTTACCGTAATTGGAATGGAATGATGAAAGGGGATTTATCAATTCGTTTTGAAAATAAAGGCAAAACGATAGATCGTACACTCAACCCTGATAAAGAGTTCTTGACACCTGATGGTAAAACAGTGAGCTTAAAGGGTAGGGTATTGCTTCTTGTGCGAAATGTGGGTATTCATATGTACACCGATGCCATTACATGTAAAAATGAAAAGATACCTGAGGGATTTTTAGATGCCTTTGTCACCACGTTATGTGCAATGCATGATTTGCAAAAACAAGAAGGTATCCGCAACAGTGTACAAGGGAGTGTTTACATCGTAAAACCCAAATGCCACGGTCCAGAAGAGATAGCTTTTGTCAATACGCTTTTTGGTTCTGTTGAAGATGTATTAGGGCTTCCTCGCTATACGATTAAGATGGGGATTATGGATGAAGAAAGACGCACAAGCGCTAATCTTAAGGCAAGTATTTTAGCCGCACGTGAGCGTGTCTTTTTTATCAATACAGGCTTTTTAGACCGAACAGGCGATGAAATCCATTCAGTGATGGAATTAGGTGCTGTTGTGCCAAAAGAAGAGATAAAAGCCCAAAAGTGGCTTAAAGCCTATGAAGATCAAAATGTGGATGTAGGTTTAGCGCTTGGCTTTAAAGGCAAAGCACAAATTGGTAAAGGGATGTGGACGATGCCAGATGCGATGAAAAAAATGGTTGAGGTCAAAATCGCTCACCCACGCTCTGGTGCGACAACGGCATGGGTTCCTTCCCCAACAGCCGCTACATTGCATGCGTTGCATTACCATCAGGTTGATGTGATGTCGCTTCACGAAACATTGATGCTTCGCGAACATGCTTCTCTTGAAGCTTTATTAACACCGCCTTTGCTCACATACACGCTCACACAAGCACAAAAAACAAAAGAGATTGAAAATAACATCCAAAGTATCTTAGGGTATGTTGTGCGTTGGGTTGACCAAGGCATAGGATGTTCAAAAGTCCCTGATATCAACAATGTAGAGCTGATGGAAGATCGAGCAACGCTTCGAATTTCGAGTCAGCACATCGCTAACTGGCTCCATCATGGGTTAGTGACACGTGAGGAGGTAAGGGTGGCTTTTGAAAAGATGGCGGTTATCGTTGATGCTCAAAATAGCAAAGATGCAAACTATAAGCCGATGGCTCCAGATTTTGACAAGAGTATTGCATTTCAAGCGGCACTTGATTTAGTGTTTGATGGGCGCAATCAAGCCAATGGCTATACGGAATTTATTTTACATGTAAAAAGGCAAGCGGTTAAAAACAGAGGGTAAAACAAGCACCTTGGGCACTGTTGTGAACACGCAGTGTCCCACCCATATGTTGCTCCACAATCATCTTTGAGATGTAAAGTCCCAACCCAATGCCCTTGCCTTGCTCTTTTGTGGTAAAGTAAGGCTCAAAAATACGCTCCAAGACGCTCTCATCAATCCCCCCGCCATTGTCCTCAATACAGACACAAGAAGCTGATGTAGTAATGGTGATTTTACCATCGAGGTGTTTGCGCTCAATGATAGCATCTCGTGCATTGCTAATAAGATTGAGCAAGACCTGTTGGAACTCACTTTTAAAGGTATAAAGCGTAAAGTCCTCTCCTAAAAGCTCTATGTCGATAAAGTAATTGCGTAGTTGAGCGGATTGAAGGTGGAGTGCTTCGGTGATGGTTTTATGAACGCTGAAGCTTTGTTTTTCTTTATCGATACGAAAGAAATTTCGAAAATCATCAATAGTTTTGCTCATATAATCAATGATGTTATTATTGTGTGTGACAAAAGAGACGATAAATTCTTCATCGACCAAGTCTTCTTGGTAGTCATCTTCAAGATTTTGGATATTGATGCTAAGGGCATTGAGCGGTTGTCGCCATTGATGTGAAATAGCGCCTATCATTTCTCCCATGGCTACGAGCTTATGCTGTTGTCCTAACATCTGATTTTTCTGCTCAATTTCTTGAACGTGCATTTGCACGCGTTGCTCAAGGTTGCTTTGGAGTTGTTTATACTCGGTAATATCCACAACAAAACTGATACGGACTTTTTCGCCTTTCCAATAGCTATTCACCCCTCTGGTATAAGCGGTAAAAAATGTGCCATCTTTTTTGATGCTAGGTACTTCATGGGGAGGAAGTTGGGATGAATCAAACCGCTTAGTAACGGATCCGAGGAAATCTTCGTGAACTAAAGCACTGTAATGCAAGCCTTTAAACTCTTTTTTACTGTAGCCAAAAATATCAACAGCGGCTTGGTTGACCATAATGCAGTGCATGGTCTTATCAAAGAGGATAATCCCCTCAATGGTTGATTCAACAAGCACTTCAAAGCTATTCACCGCTTTTTTGAGCTGAGTGTTATAATGTGAAACGATAAGGTAGCGGTAAACCATAAATAAAATAAGTGCCAAAGCAATCAGCCCAACTTGCACAACAAGTGTATAATTTGGCTTTTGCTCATAGGTGCGACTAATCCAACGGTTAATAATTTCTGTTTTGACCTGTTCATCAACGGCTTTAATTGCTTTATTAAAAACTGAGAGTAAAAGAGGCTCATCGTTGCGCACACCAATACAGAGGTTCCATTTTTCATCAAATTTACCATTGATTTTCAAGCTTTCAAAGGCGTTTTTTTGAATGGCGTAGGCAAGAACAGGAAGTGGGTCGATATAACCAAAAACAATCCCTTTACGAACAAGACTAAAGCCTTCATCAAGTGTATCTACTTCGATAAATTGTAGATTAGGATAGCGGCTTTGAAGAAGCTCACCAAAAGCATACCCTTTAACAATCGCTAGTTTTTTATCTGAAATGGTATCCATTGAGTCGACAAATGATTTATCATTCGTCGTTACAATAGCAACCGAGTACTGCAACGAAGGTTCTGTAAAATTAAGAAAGGTTCTGCGTGCAGGTGTGTCGATGGCAGAGGAGATAATGTCGCACTTTCTTTGCTTGGCAAATTCAAGGGATTGTACCCAACTTTGCGTGGAGATGAGAACGATAGGTGTTTTAATCAACGAGGAGAGGTGACGCATATAATCACCCACCATACCAATATGTTCGTTATTGGTATTTTTTTCAAACGGGAGCCAATCGGGGTCAATACACATCGTGATTTCATGTTTTGTTTCTAAATAATTTCTCTCTTCAGCGTTAAATGAAACGCCGTAAAGACTTACATGTAAACTCAGAAAAACTATCAGCCAAATAAAGCATTTTCTCACAAAAGTTCAACCCGATTGCGACCAAAAATCTTTGCTTTATACAAAGCCTCATCGCAACGCGAAAAAAGTGTTTTGTAGGTATCTTCTTCTGAAGCTTTTGTAAGTCCAATGCTGACCGTGATATTTCCCGCAATAGGGTGAGTGAGTGTTTCAATTTTACAACGTAACATCTCAACCACTTTTTTTGCTTTGAGGATGTCTGTCTCACTCATCATCAACACAAATTCTTCTCCACCCCACCGAGCAAAAATATCGGTACTGCGGATGGAATGCATCATCTCTTTTGCGAGCATCACGAGCACTTCATCGCCAATTAAATGCCCAAAGGTATCGTTAAACTTTTTGAAATGGTCAATATCGATGAGTGCTACGCATAGAGGTCTCTCATAACGTTTAACCCGTAAAAGCTCACGTTCAAAATGGTTTTCAAAGGTGTGGCGATTGAAGACTTTGGTGAGCCTATCGTGACTTGCATGGTGTTGGGCATCTAGTCGTGAGGCTTGCAAAGAAGTCACATCGGTAAGTGTGATGATAAAAAGCTCCTCATCGACATGCTCAACGTTGTCAATGTTAATATAAAAAGCCGTAGGCCCCTCGGAAGTAATAATTGAAACAAGCCTCATATCGCTTTGGCTCTCATCATACCGCTTTAAAAACTCTTCAATATTTTTCCCATAAATATAATGAGGATGTTCTACAAAAAGGTCTAAAAATGCGTTGTAACGTTCAAAAAAACTCTCCTTGTCTTGAGTATAAAGCATCTCCCAAAAAGAGTGAGAGGCGAATTTGATGGTTTGAAAATCAGTGACGATGGTGACATTGGATTGGCAATTAAGAATTTGCTCTAATAATAAACTCTGCTCTTTCATCTGCTTTTGAAGGCTGATTTGTTTGGAGAGTTGATTGATTTTTGTTTGAAGGTTTTTTTTATTGATAGGCTTGAGTAAATACCCATCGATGTGAAGTTCCAGAGCAGGAAGGGTGTATTCTGCTTCACTGTAGGCGGTGGTAAAGATGAGCACTTGGTCAGGGTTGATTTTTTTAATGGCTTGTGCAAGTTCAATACCGCTTTTACGGGGCATTTTGATATCCGAGATGACAATATCAGGAGAGTGCTTTTGAAAAAGCTCAAAGCCTTCAAAGCCATCATTGGCTACATAGAGTTCTTTGGCGTAGCGCTTGAGTGCTTTAGCATAGCCAAGCCTTACTTCTTCATTGTCTTCAACATACAAAATGGTGGCCGTTTTGAGATAATCACCCATATGTTTTCTTTGTGTGGAATGTAGGGTTTACTATAAGTCAAAGGATATTAAGAAGTGCTGAAAAATAGAAAAAAAAAAGAAGGAGCAAAGAAGGTGCTCCCTTTAGAAATTATTTGAATGTTTCGATGTATTTTGCTAAGGTGCTGATTGCTTCTGCATCAAGATTTTTCACTTGCGCACTCATGGTAGCTTTGAGTGGACCACCGTAACTTCCATCTTTGTAGCCATTGAGTGCTGCAATGGTTTTATCAGCGCTCCAGCCTTGGATGATATGAGATTTATTGAGGGCTGCTTTTTCACCTTTAGCGCCATGACAGGTGGCACATGTCTTATACAAAGTCGCCCCATCGGCTGCAAATATTGAAGTAGCCAAAACAACACTGGCTAAAAAAAATATCTTTTTCATAATAACTCCTTAATAAAATAATAAGAGAAGTATAATGAAAAAATGTGAATCTATCGTGAAATAAAAAAGAAACTTTTTTATTTTATCTTTCCAAAAACTTTGTACGTTTCCCAGTATTCTTGCAAAGCATTTTGCAGTTCTTTATCTGTGAGTGTGGTGCGTTTTTTAACGCCAATACGGCTAATAAGCCAAGGCTCCAAAATAGAGTTTTCAGGCTTAGGGTCTTTAAAATAATCCATCATTGCACGTTTGA
>JAGOZL010000054.1:9062-11477 GCA_018058685.1 Sulfurospirillum sp. | reverse complement strand
CCTGAGGCAAACGCCCACTGAAAGTTAAATCCACCAAGTTCACCCGTCACATCTAAGACTTCACCGATAAAATAGAGATTTGCACATAACTGACTTTCAAAACGCTTTGCATCAACCTCTGAGGTCTCAACACCTCCACGCGTCACTTCCGCTTTGGTAAACCCAAAATTGCCCGCGGGTGAAAACGTGTAGTTTTTAAGGGTTAAAAGTCTCTTTTTTTCCTCAGGTGTGAATTTTGAAAGTGCTTTATCTTCTAAGGCATAAGCATCCAAAAAGGCTTTGGTGAACCGTTTTGGAAGTCCAAGAGCTGTGGTGATTTGTTTTTGAGCATGGGTTTTAAACAGAACATTCATCTCTTTGATATGCGGTAAAAAATCAATCGTTATCGTGCCTTTTTTCCAGTACAACGACCCACTTAAAACGACTGGTCCACTGATGCCTTTGTGCGCAAACAAAAGATTTTCACTAAAGCGTTTACCTTCTACATGTAAGCTCACAGGAAACGCGATACCACTAAGCTCCTTCATCCAAAACTGCTCTTTTTGAAGTGTTAAACCTACCAATGCAGGACTTGGCGTGATGATCGTATGTCCAAAACTTTTGGCGATTTCATAGCCTATGCCACTTGCTCCAATGCTTTGATAACTGAGTCCTCCACTGGAAACCACCACTTTTTTAGCCTGTATCTCACCTCTATCGGTGTGGATAATAAAATGCTCATCTTTCTTTACATGTAAAACGTTAGTGGAGAGATAAAAGGTGCAATAAGCACTCAAACGACCAAAAATGGAGACAAGCTCTTTGGCACTGTTGGCACAAAATATTTGACCGTGATTGCGTTCTTCTAGTTTTAAATGATGCTCTTTCACAAATGAAAGGGTTGCAGAAGCAGGATAAGCCTTTAACGCTTTTTCAATAAACGTTCTATCACCCAAATAATTTTCACTACTGGCAAAGCGATTGGTAAGGTTGCACTTGCCTCCCCCTGAAATAAGGATTTTCGACCCTATTTTGGCATTGGAATCAATCAAAGCAACATCACGCCCTTGAAGATGAGATGCTGCCATCAACGCACTCGCACCCGCCCCAATGAACACGATATCGTGAAGTTTAACGCTCATGAAAAAAGGGGCTATTTATCTGAACACGTGTAGGTTACGGTAGCACTGAGTCGTAACACTTCATCGACGTGTAAAGGCTCTTGAATGGGTTCGGATGCCACTTTCATTGCACCCGTGCTTCGTGCCATACTCTGCATAAGAGGTGGTCTATTTATATGAGCATCTTCAAACGTCATGGCACTGACATGACACTGTTTTTGTGTCTCGTTTGAAAAATAACTTGCTTGTTCTTGGGCAATACGAAGCAAGGATGAGCGCATAGCTAAACGCGTATTTTGAAGCACTTTAGGACTTACCTCCCAAAAAAGTGCACCATAGTCACTCAAAACCGCTGACGCTTTGACACTCTCAATCTTTCCTAAAAGTGTGTTATAGGCTTCTATGTCATTAAAAGCACAGGAAAAAGAGAGTGTTCCACTATAGCCTATAAACGTTTGCTTTTGCTCCTTATACGTGTAACGAGGAGAGAGATGGTAGCCTCCTCCCGTGCATGTATTGCTTTTACTATCCCACTGCTTCACCTGAGTGATAATGGCGTTTAAATGCTCTTTAATCACATTGGTATTTTTGTTTTCTTCTGTAAAATGAAACGTTGCGCGTAGCGTATCGGGAGGAACCGTTTGTGAAGCGCTTTCAAGGGTCGTTATCGACATTTGAGCGCACGTGATGAGTGGTAAACACAGAAGTGCTAAAATATAACGTCGTTTCATTTTCTGCTCCTAAACGCTTTGAAAACTCTCAAAATTTTGACGAATAGCATCGTAGAGAATGATGCCAGCCGATGTCGCTTGATTAAGACTCCTCCCATTTTTCCCCATGGGAATGGTGATGGCGTTATCCCACTTCATTTGCATAAGTTCCATCGGAAGTCCTGTGGACTCACCTCCAAAAAAGAGAAAATCTCCTTTTTGAAACGATGCTTCAAAATAAGGCTTTTTGGTTTTGGTCGTTGCAAAGAAAAAACGCTCAATTTTATCGCTATGGGCTTTTAAAAAATCTTCCAAACTCTCCCAAACGGTAATATCAAGCAAATGCCAATAATCAAGCCCTGCTCGCTTAACGGTCTTATCGCTGATTTCAAACATGGTTGGCTTGATGATGTGCAACGCACAATCCGCATTCACACACATACGACCAATGCTTCCTGTATTTTGAGGAATTTGGGGATGAACTAAAACGATGTTAAACATAAAAATCTCCCAGTTTACGACATTCTGCCACGTACGTGGCAAGCTTCAGTGCCCCAGTGGCAAACGTAGCTTCTTGGGCAAGGCCAAAGAAGCGTGTAAAAATA
>JAGOZL010000054.1:0-8962 GCA_018058685.1 Sulfurospirillum sp. | reverse complement strand
ATCAAGGGCATTTGAAAGCACCACTTTTTCCACATTTCGCCCCGCTTTTTGCATATCTTTCCATGTCATTTCATGGTCCACATGAATCACATCTTGCGCGATAATCGGACCTTCGTCTAGGTTATTGTTGACAAAATGCGCCGTAGCTCCGATGATTTTAACACCCCTTGCAAAAGCTTGTTTATAAGGATTTGCGCCAATAAATGCTGGCAAGAAGGAGTGGTGAATGTTAATCATCTTCTCTTCATAATGCCCCACAAACTCACCCGATAAAATACGCATGTATTTGGCAAGTACGATATAATCGATGGTGTATTGGCTTAACACTTCTAAGACTTTGGCTTCATGCTCACTTCGGTTGAGTCCTTCGTGGCTGACACAATGAAAAGGAATGTTAAATTTTGAACTCAGTTCTCGCAGCTCATCATGATTGGAAACAATCGCTAAAATATTGGCATTCAAATCACCGCTGTAGTGTTTGAGCAAGATATCTCCCAAACAATGCGTCTCTTTGGTGCCCATCAAAATAATATCTTTTTTACGCTCTTCCACTACATGGATATTTGACTTTGCAGGTAACATCGCCTGAAGTGTGCCCTTAAATGCACCCAAATCCGCTTCACCGCTCAGTTCCGCTCGCATAAAAAACTTACCATTTTCACGGTCGACAAACTCATCGTTTTTGATAATATTGAGCTGATATTTAAAGACCACATCCGCAATACGGTAAATAAGTCCCTTCTCATCAG
The DNA here is from genome assembly GCA_018058685.1 of Sulfurospirillum sp. GTDB lineage: Bacteria > Campylobacterota > Campylobacteria > Campylobacterales > Sulfurospirillaceae > Sulfurospirillum. Next base: position 8,213 of record JAGOZL010000054.1, on the reverse strand, counting down.
GACAATCAATCTTTAAAATATAATTCTTTCCTACTTCCATTTTCATGCCTCACACAGTTGTTTGATTTTTTCGATTTTTCTTCTTCGTAACTCTAATCCAATGGCTTTATGGGTAAATCCATCTCGAATCACCTCTTGCACATCAATTCCACCACTAAACGCTTCATCCCAAACACCAAGCCTTTTGGCTTTTTTTTCAATCCCCTCACGGTAATGCCCTAGCCATAAAGAAATGGGCATATCAAGGCTTACATGGTAAAGTTCCTCATCGCTCATCTCGCCATCAAAAAAGAGTTGGTTTTTGAAAGCCGTAGAATAGTGATTGGGCGCATCCAAACGCTTAAGCCACATCAGAGGATTGACACCTAAACGATTGGCAACGATGTAAAAAAAATAGTACGCTTGAAGTGTTTTTTGAAAATTGCTTTGTGAACGAATCAACTCTTTAGCAATACTCAAAAAACGCTTCGGAACCTTACATGTAAAACACTTTTCAAAGATATCTAATGTGTACATGTAAAAAAGCCCATAGTGCAAATAAGATGCATGAAAAAGCTTTTCAAACTCCCATAAAATGCGTGGACGGCTTAAATCGTCAAGACAGATACTTTGCATCACGTCAAGGCTATTTTGTCCTATCTTAAACCCCAATCGTGCGCTAAATTGAATCGCCCTTAACACACGCAAACTGTCTTCTTTAAAACGTACCTCATCAATAAGCGCGATACGCTTTTGCTCGATACTTTGCATCCCGCCCCAAAAGTCTAAAAGTTCTTCGTTAAAAATGTTGAGCATCATCGCATTCATTGAAAAATCACGCCTTTTGGAAGCCTCTTTTTCATCATTGCACACTTCGACATCAAATGCAGCATGCCCCACGCCGCTTTTTCGCTCAATGCGTGGAAGCGAAAAATCAATATCGCCCAGTTTATAAACAAAAAAGCTCTTCCCCACCCCCACAGCACCACTCTCACACATGAGCGCCTCAAAGCGTTCAGGCGATATGTCATACACTTCGATATCCAAATCATGTAAGGGCATATTCAAACACATATCTCGCACACTTCCCCCCACCAAATACGCACGTTTCGTATAAGGTGCTAAGAGGGCTTTCGCATTTTCAATTTGATCACGAAAATGTTTTGGCAGTGCGCTTAGGGTTTGCATTATTTTGCTTTATCCATACGCTCCAGTTGCTCATCGATGGTGGCGAGTAAATACTCTAAAAAATTGAGGGTCAAATCGAGTTTCGCTTCGATATTTTTATTGTTAGGGGATTGAAAACCTTCAAATAAAACTAAGATACGCTCTCTTAAATTAACATAAAAGTGTCGATCCCCGTGCGTACACGTCTCATCATTCTCTTCTTCAACCTCACACGCTTCTTGCTCGCACGTTTCTTCAACAACATGCACATACGTCTCTTCTTTGTGATAAACGGGTGGTTGCAAACCCTCTTTTTTAACACCCTCTTCAAGCTCTGCGAGTGTAGATAAAATCATCTCTTTTAATTCCATAGCTTTATCAACCACCTTTCAAATTCTAAAAACTCCACTTCCGAGTTCATATTTAAAAAAAACTTTTTCATATCTTCATTTACACCCAAGTATTTTTTACGAATACCTGAAAGCCTTTTGATAGCAATTTTTGCCTCTTTATTATCAGGGTTTGCCATCAAAAGCTCTTTGTAAATCTCCAATGCTTCAGCTTTCAAACCTTGAAGCTCATAGATGGAAGCAAGGGTGAGTGTTTTCATCGTTTTGAAACATAATCCGCGATAATTGAGCCTATCTGCGTGGTTGAACACACCTCTTTGGCACCATAATTTGCCAAGTCTTTGGTACGGTATCCATCTTGAAGTACTTTTTTAATCGCACTTTCTATTCTATCCGCCGCTTTTATCTCGCCAAGTGCGAAACGAAGCATCATGGACGCACTCAAAATGGTGGCTATTGGATTAGCAATGCCTTGTCCTGCAATATCAGGTGCGGAGCCATGAATTGGCTCATAAAGCCCGACTTTTCCACCAATGGATGCTGAGGGTAACAGTCCGATAGAACCGCTTATCATGCTGGCTTCATCGCTTAAGATATCACCAAAGATATTGCCCGTTAAAATCACATCAAACTGACGAGGATTGCGCACCAACTGCATCGCCGCATTGTCCACATACATATGTGTCAACGTCACTTCTGGATACTCTTTAGAAATCTCTATAACCGTATCTCGCCAGAGTTGGCTCACTTCTAAAACGTTGGCTTTATCAACCGAACACACTTCTTTACGACGTTTCATCGCAGACTCAAATGCCACGCGCGCGATACGCTCAATCTCAGCTTTGGTATACACCATAGTGTTATAACCTGTTTGTCCATCATTGCCTCGTGGTTCACCAAAGTAGATACCACCTGTGAGTTCACGCACCACAAATAAATCAACCCCTTTAAGTACTTCAGGTTTTAGCGTACTTGCGTCTAAAAGCTCATCAAACACTGCAGTTGGGCGAAGGTTTGCAAAAAGTCCTAAAGATTTGCGTAGTTTTAAAAGTCCTGTTTCTGGGCGAAACTCACGAGGTAGAGTGTCCCATTTTTGACCACCAATTGCACCGAAGAGTACTGCGTCGGCTTTCATACATCCCTCAATCGTCTCATCAGGAAGCGGTGTGCCTTTAAAATCATACGCCACACCACCCATCAAATACTCTTCATAATGCAGTTCAAAATTTTCATTCACACACACACTGTCTAAAACTTTTATCGCTTCATCAATAATCTCAGGTCCGATACCATCACCTCTAATAAGCGCTATGTTATATGTTTTTTTCATGCTTTTATCTCTTTTTTAGCGTAATTCATAAGCCCACCGCAATCTAGAAGCTCTTGCATAAACGGAGGAATTGGGGTAAAACGATAGGTTTTAGCACCGTTTTTAATCTCACCACTTTCCATGGAAATACTAAGCATATCGCCTTCTTTGATTTCACCTGTTTCGCTCAGTTCAAAAATAGGAAGTCCTGTGTTAAACGCATTGCGATAAAAAATACGCGCAAAGCTTTTTGCCACCACAGCGCTAACCCCCGCAGCTTTTAAAGCGATAGGTGCGTGTTCACGGCTACTACCACAGCCAAAATTTTCACCTGCAACGATGATATCGCCCATGCCAACTTTTTTAACAAATTCAGGATCTGCATCTTCCATCACGTGTTTTGCTAGCTCTTTTGGGTCTGAAGTATTTAAATAACGTGCGGCAATGATTAGGTCTGTGTCGATGTTATCGCCAAAACACCATACTTTTCCACTGAGTTGACTCATAATTATCCTTCGTGCAGTTTAGTAATATGAAAGGGATTTTACCCAAAATCGAATGTGAAAAAGTTTAATTGACCCGCTCTATCACATAACGCCCATTTTGCACATTTACATGTAAAGGCACATCAAAGGTGTAGGAGAGGTTTTCATCGCTTAGCATTTCCTCTTTTTTGCCTTGTTTATAGATGCGTCCTTCTTTCAAAAGCACTACGTTTGAAACCTCTTCAAAAATCTCTTCTAAATGGTGTGTTATCAAAACGATTGTCCGCTCTTTTGCGATTTTTCGTAAGAGCTCTACAAACTCTAACTGCGCTTTGATATCAAGCCCAACGGTGGGTTCATCCAGTATCATGGCTTTTGGGTTATGTACAAGTGCGCGTGCAATAATGCATTTGCGTATCTGTCCTGTGGACATTTCAGAGATTTTTTTATGGCGCAAATGTTCGATGCCCAAAAAGTGCAAAACCTCCTCTGCTTTATTTACATGTAAAGGCAAAAGCTCTTGATGCTCGTAGATATGAAAGCTACTGAAGAAGCCAGAAAGAGCGACTTCAAGACCGTTTAAAAAGCCTGCACGCTCTGTAAATTGGTAGTGCAAATCATTGGTGATGATGCCAAGATGGCGTTTAAGCTCCCAAATATCCCACCGACTCTTTCCAAAAACCTCTTTTTTCATAGACTCACTGTAACGTGGATAGATGTCGTTGGAGAAGAGCTTTAAAAGGGTCGATTTTCCTGAGCCATTTGCTCCTAAAATCGCTGTATGTTCTCCTTCTTTGATGCACAAATCTATCTCATGCAACACATTGGTGGTTTCATACGCGACATTTACGTGCTTAAAACAAATAATTTCCATAAAAACAGCCTTTTATTAACACTTTTTGTATTATTATTACACATTATTTTTTAAGGGTAGTGTATGTTTTCAAAATTTTTCATCAACCGACCCAATTTTGCGATTGTTATCTCCCTCATTATCATTATCGCTGGTCTTATGGCAATTCGCTCACTGCCTGTTCAAGAGTACCCCAATGTCGTTCCTCCGCAAATCGCTATCTCCACCACCTACCCAGGAGCGGATGCACAAACCTTGGAAAAAAGTGTCGCCAGTGTTTTAGAAGAGAAAATCAACGGCGTTGAAAATATGCTCTACATGATGTCTACCACATCTCCGAGTGGTTTGCTTACGATGAATCTCTACTTTGAAGTAGACACCGATATGTCTCAAGCCATCTTAGATGTCAATAACCGTGTTCGCTTAGCCGAGAGCAAACTTCCAGACGCGGTCAAAAAGCAAGGGGTAGAAGTAGCAGAGCGTTCCAGCGATACCTTGCGTGTTTTAGCTCTTTTTACCGATGACAATCGCTACGATACGATTTTCATGTCCAACTACGCCATCAACAATATCTTAGAAGAACTCAAACGTGTTCCAGGGATTTCTGAAGCTGTTGTCGTAGGAAATTTAGAATACGCCATTCGTATTTGGCTTGACCCTCAAAAACTCTCTTTTTACAATATTACCACCACAGAAGTCATTAGCGCCATCAAAGCGCAAAATGAACAATATCCCGTAGGGCAACTCGGACAAGAACCCATAGAAAAAAATCTTGCCTTTACCTATACCCTCTCTTCCAACGGAAGACTCTCAACGCCAGAGGAGTTTTCACATATCCTTATCAAATCGACTCCCGATGGCTCCGCTTTGAAGCTTAAAGATGTGGCATCAGTAGAACTAGGCTCAGATCGTTACTTTTTTAAAGGCATTTTCAATCAAAAACCAACCTCTATGATTCGTATATCTTTAACCAATAAAGCCAATGCCCTAGAAGTCTCCGACTTGCTCGATAAAAAACTTGAAGAGCTCAAAAAAACCTTTCCAGAGGGTCTAAAAATCGACGCAACGTATGATAGAACCACTTTTGTGCGTGCTTCTATCAATGAGGTCATTAAAACACTTTTAGAAGCCATTGTCTTGGTTGTCATCGTGGTATATCTATTCTTAGGCAATCTTCGTGCGACCATCATCCCTCTTCTTGCCATTCCTGTCTCCATCATCGGAACTTTTGCGGGATTTTACTTAACGGGTTTTTCTATCAACCTTCTCACGCTTTTTGGGCTAACACTTGCTATTGGACTTGTGGTTGATGATGCTATTATCGTCATCGAAAATATTGAACGTATCTTGCGAAAAGAGTCCATCAGCGTTAAAGAAGCCACCATCAAGGCGATGAAAGAGATTACCGCACCGGTTATTGCCATTGTCCTTGTCTTAAGTGCTGTGTTTATTCCTGCGGCGTTTATGGGAGGGCTCAGTGGAACGATGTCACGCCAATTTGCCATGACCATTGTTATCTCCGTAGGTATTTCAGGACTTGTTGCCTTAACGCTGACTCCTGCACTGTGCGCGTTGCTTTTGAAAAAAGAGGAAGAGCCTCCTTTGTGGATAATTCAAAAATTTAACGATATGTTTGATTATATTACGCACCATTTTGGTCAAATTGTTAAAAATGCCATTCGTTTTAGCCTTTTCAATCTTTTACTTTTTGGCATCATGCTACTCGCCATTTATAAACTGATGGCACTCATCCCCACAGGACTTGTGCCTAAAGAAGACAAAGGTGTCTTTTTTGCTGTAAGCTCGCTTCCCTCAGGCGCAAGTCTCTCACGCACCCATGAAGTCAATGAACATGTGGGAAAAGTGGCACTTAAATACGAAGGTGTCGCAAAAGTGGGAGGATTTTCAGGAAGTGACTTTAGTTCTAAAGCCTATAGTACCGATGCGGGCTACAGCTATGTACGCCTTAAACATTGGGATGAGCGCCAAGATGCCAACTTAAGTGTGGACGCCTTGTCTAAAGAAATTATCAAAGAACTCTCCAAAAACAAAGAAGCACGCATTATCGCCGTAAACCCTTCTGCCATCAGCGGACTTGGCGTATCAGGTGGTTTTGAGATGTACATCCAAGACCGAAAAGGAGGTGGCTATAGCGCACTTGAAGGCTACGCTAAAGAGATTGTCTTGCGTGCCTCAAACCATGAAGCCCTCAAATCGGTACGTTCAACGCTTAGCACCAACACACCTCAATACCGCATTCATGTCAACAACGCAAAAGTCAAAGCCTACAATGTCGAGATTAACGAAGTCTATACGACCATTCAGTCTTTGTTTGGAAGCGTTTATGTCAACGATATCAATCTTCTAGGACGAAACTACCGCGTCAATGTCCAAGCCAAAGGGGAATTTCGAGAAGATATTGCTAATTACAATGATGTTTTTGTCAAATCCACCGATGGAAATTTTGTTCCCTTAAGCGATTTGGTACGCCTAGAGCGCATCATCAACCCAAGTATCACGAAACGCTTCAACATGTTTCCCTCCGCTCAAATCTTAGGCGAAACGAACCAAGGTTATGCCTCAGGTGTTGGCATCAAAGTGATGGAAGAAATTGCAAATGACGTCTTACCAGAGGGTTATGGCATCGCATGGGGAGGCGCTTCTTTGCAGGAGAAAAAACTTGCTGAAAAAGGCAATCTTTCTTTGATATTTGCGGTTGTCTTTATTTTCCTTATTTTAGTGGCACTGTATGAGAGTTGGATGATTCCTTGGGCAATTGTTTTAGCGGTTCCTTTTGCCCTTTTAGGCGCAACGCTAGGTATTTGGCTACGTGAACTTCAAAACGACATCTATTTTCAAATAGGTCTTATCACCCTTGTGGGACTCTCCGCTAAAAACTCTATTTTGATGGTGGAATTTGCCTTGCAAAAATTAAAAGAAGGTCACACCTTATTGGATGCAACCATAGAAGGAGCAAAAATCCGCTTTCGCCCTATAGTGATGACTTCTTTTGCTTTTATCGCTGGAACCATTCCTTTAGCTCTAAGTTCAGGAGCAGGTGCAAACAGTCGTCATGTCATCGGAACAACGGTGGTAGGAGGCATGGTGACCTTAACTTCTATCGCTGTGTTCTTTGTACCGCTCTTCTTTTACCTTTTGATGCGTTTGCGAGAAAAAACGCTACTTGCGTTCAAGTCCCAAAAGACCAAGTCCTAAAGCAACAAATATTGCTCCACTGATGCGGTTAAACCATGCCGCACGCTCCTTTGGTCGAAACCACGACTTTAAGCTGCGTGCAAAAAATGCATACACCATAATGGTACTGTACGAAAGTGTCATAAAGGTAAAGGTGAGGATAAAAAACTGTGGTAAGAGTGGCGCTTCAGTGTTGAGAAACAGCGGAAAGAGTGCTGTAAAAAAGATAATGGGCTTAGGGTTGGTGATGCAGACCAAATAGCCTTTGCGAAAAATGGCAAAATACTCACTTTTACTTTTGCGTTGATTGAGACTAATCGCATCAAACATATTGGAAAGATTGCGAAACTGTTTGACTCCGATGTAGATGAGATACAACGCACCAAAGATTTTAAAGAGCATAAAGAGCACCGCTGATGTTTTAAGCACCACGCCAAGCCCCAACATGGCAGCAGACGATAAGGTGAACAGCCCCAAGATATTGCCCAATGTCGAAAGTGCAACCGCTTTCATGTCATACATCACCGAATTGTTAATCGCCAAAAGTATCGCAGGCCCTGGACTTGCAATCGCTACCATCGCTACAGTCACAAATAAACCCCATGTGTGAAGTTCCATCCTATTTCTCCTTCAAAAAAATGGTATTGTAACATTACATGTAAAAAATCCAAACTTATTTTTTTCATTAAGTACGCTTTTGGCTTTACCTTGTATAATTTGCTTCTTTAATTGTTTACCATTGTCTGTGGGGGTGCTAGATAAAACACTGTTTTGTCGGCTGAGATAATACCCTAAGAGACCGTTAATGCGGTTTCACGAACCTGATCTGGGTAATGCCAGCGTAGGAAATAAGGAGATAAACACATGTCTAAAGT
>JAGOZL010000053.1 GCA_018058685.1 Sulfurospirillum sp. | reverse complement strand
ATATTTTTAAAATTATCCAGATACATTCGACTCACCGCTAAAAGGCGCAAATAGCGATTGGCGGATTGTTTTTTAATCTCAGGATGCTCTTTTTTTAACTCTGTAAAATCACTTTGAAAACTCCACATGATAAACGCGCGAAATCCACCCGTCTTATCTTGCAAATCACGTATCTTTTCCCAATGCTCAATAATCTCTTCATCACTTTCTAATGTGCCAAACATCATTGTAGCCGTTGATTTCATACCGATTTCATGTGCCGCTTCGTGGACATCAAGCCACTCTTGGCTTCCTAATTTCTTTGGAGCGATGATATCGCGAACTCTATCACTTAAAATCTCAGCTCCAGCACCAGGGATGCTAAAAAGCCCTTTGTTTTGCAGACGTGTTAAAACTTCTTTATAGCTAATCTTAGAAATTTTCGCGATATAATCAATCTCAATCGCAGAAAATCCATGAATGGTAATCGTAGGATAATGTGTGGCTATCCACTCCACTAGCTCTTCATACCACTCGATTTTGAGCTTAGGGTGAACGCCTCCTTGAAAGAGGATTTGTGTTCCACCAATCTCTAAAAGTTCTTCAATTTTTTTGCCAATTTCTTCAAAAGAGAGCACGTACGCTTCATCTTCTTTATGATGGCGATAAAAAGCACAAAACTTACAATCCACCCAACACACATTCGTATAATTGATATTTCTATCCACAACAAACGTCGTTATATTTTCAGGATGAAGCTCCATCTTTTTTTCATACGCCATTTTGCCTAGTGTGTTCAAATCAGCACTTTGAATCAGTTTTAGTGCTTCTTCATTACTCATACGCTTCATTTCAAACCTTTATTTCCTAAAAATAGACTGCTCAAAGGCACAATACTCAGTCCCACAAAAAAAGCAATTGGCTCTAATGCTTCATGACGAATTAATGCAAGGATAGTTAGAAATAACACGCCATACGCCCCCAAACGATAAGGCGAAAGTGCCCCTTTGTAACTTTGTGTTAAATTGCGAAAACTCTCGCGAAAGCCTATCTTCTTGTGCTCTTTAACCTCAGCCTCACTCTGTGCTTCTTGTTCCTCTTCATCATCATACAAATCATGCGGGTCTTCATACTTTTTTAACACATCTTTTTCTTCACCATACGCCCCTGCTTCCACGCGACGCTCCACAAGTTTTTGATAGGAGACAAAGGTCGCAAGAGTAATGAGCAAAGAGCAAAAAAATGCTATTTGGGTGTTGAGTAACCACCCTCCTTGCATAAACAAGGAAAAGGCAATCACAAGGCTATCCACAAAAATAAAATAGCCTAAAAACTTACGAACGATTGTCTTCATCTTCATCATCGTTTGTGTTTTGATATTTTTTATAACGCACATCATCTTTTAGTTCATCGAACGATTTGACATTTTTTTTGTAAGCTTTGTAGATATTCAAAATCGCTCCACTGACTCCCCAAAAAACACCCAACCAAAAAAGCCACTCATACCCAAACCAATCGCGCATCAACCATCCAAGGCCAATACCCATCAAAATAGCAACCACGATGGAAACACCTAAAGAGAGCTGTTCCGCACCTTCAACATATTTTCCGTATTTTGGTTTTTCACTCATGCAATCTCTTTAAAAATACGACGTGCGGCATCGATGGTTGCATCAATCATCGCATCGTCTATTGCGTCACAGATAAATCCCGTTTCAAACTGGCTGCATGCAAAATAAAAGCCCTCTTGGAGCATTTTTTGATGAAACAGTGCAAAACGTTTTGTATCAGACTTTAGCGCATCATCAAAGTTTTTCACAGGTTTATCGTTAAAAAAGAAGCCAAACATTGAGCCAATCGCCCCTACTTGAAGAGGAATTTTTGCTTCATCGGCTGCGCTTTTTAGCCCTTCAACCAAGCGAATAGCTCTGTTTTCAAGCTTTACATGTAAATCTTCATCCGCAATGATTTTTTCCAAACTGGCTAAACCTGCCGCCATTGCCACGGGATTGCCGCTCAGTGTTCCTGCTTGATAAACGGGTCCATCGGGAGAAAGTTTATCCATAATCTCCGCTCTTGCACCAAACGCACCCACAGGCATTCCTCCACCGATGACTTTTCCAAAAGTGACCATATCAGGTTTGGTTTCATACACGCCTTGAGCACCCTTAAGATGAGCACGAAAGCCACTCATGACCTCATCAAAGATAAGCAATGCTCCATGTTTGTCACATAATGAGCGAAGCTCACTTAAAAATTTTGCATCAGCAGGAACAAAACCCATATTACCAGCGATTGGCTCGATAATCACACATGCAATATTTTTAGAATTTTCAAAACATTTTTTAACACTTTTGATGTCATTGTATTTGGCAAGTAAGGTGTGTTTCGTCAAATCGGAGGGCACTCCAGGAGAACTAGGCGTTCCAAATGTCACCGCACCACTGCCTGCTTGCACCAACAAAGAGTCAGAATGCCCGTGATAACACCCTTCAAATTTGACAATATCATCTTTACATGTAAATCCACGCGCCAAACGAATAGCACTCATGACCGCTTCGGTTCCACTGCTGACAAAACGTACTTTATCGATACTCTCAAAAAGTTCACATATCATACTGGCTAATTTTGTCTCCGCTTTGGTGGGTGCACCAAAACTAAGCCCTTTTTTAACCGCTTTAATCACTGCTTTTTCGATGCTCTTATCACTATGCCCAAAAATCAGTGGACCCCAACTTTGAACATAATCGACGTACTTATTACCATCAACGTCAACGAGATAGGCACCCTCACCTTTTTTAATAAACAAAGGCGTTCCACCAACGCTTTTAAACGCTCGAACGGGAGAATCAACACCACCTGGTATAACTTCCCGTGCTTTTTCATACGCTTTAACACTTTTACTGTAACGCATCATTCTTCCTCTAATTTTTTATTATAGTTTACTTGATATTTTTAAATAAATTATTTTTTCACTTCACTGGAGACGTAATAATGCAAGCTTTCAATCTCTTGAGACGTTAAAAAATAGGTGGGCATTACTTTATGAGTGGATGTCAAGGCTTTTTCAAAACGCTCTTTGGGAACATTAGTAATATTAGGAGCCTCTAAAGCAACCACTTTGCCTTTGTGCACGTACTGTGAAATCACACTTCCCTCGCCTTTTTCTCCATGACATTTATTACAACCAATGCCTCTAGGATTGGCATAAAGCATCTTGGCATATTCCATTTTTGTGATGAAATCTTCAGCATAAAGGGGTGTTATCCCAAGGCATATTAAAAGACTCCCTATAAACCTAAAGCGCATCAAAATAGGATTTATCCTCTCTTTAATAGTAAGTTTGATATCATATCCGACCTTATTAACTCTAAGGGATAGTATAGTACCAAAAATAGAATAAAAAGGAGTTTTGATGCAACTTCTTGATGGAAAAGCATTATCCGAAAAAATCAAAAATGAACTCAAAAATGAGAGCAACCTGCTTAGTAAAAAGGGAGTTATTCCTTGTCTTGCCGTTATCTTAGTCGGTGAAGACCCTGCAAGTCAAACCTACGTGAACAGCAAAGAAAAATCCTGTCACACTGCAGGCATTGCTTCTATCGTCAAACGTCTTCCTGCATCGACTTCCGAAGCAGAACTCTTGTCTCTTATCAACACGCTTAACCTTGACTCAACGGTTGATGGTATCTTAGTACAGTTACCTGTGCCTAAACATATTGACAGTACTAAAATCATCGAAGCAATTGACCCGCGTAAAGATGTTGATGGGTTTCATCCCTTTAATGTAGGTCGCTTGATGGCGGGACTTGATGGCTTTGTTCCGTGTACCCCTTATGGTGTCATGAAACTTTTAGAAGAATACAAGATAGAAGTAAGAGGGCTAAACGCCTGTGTGATAGGAGCGAGCAATATTGTAGGAAAACCTATGATGAATCTTCTTTTAAATGCCTCAGCAACAGTCGAGATTTGCCGAAGTTCTACCCGAAATTTAAAAGAACACACGCTCAAAGCTGACCTGATTGTTGTAGGCGTTGGAAAACCAAATCTTTTAACAGAAGATATGGTCTGCGAAGGAGCCATCGTGATTGATGTGGGCATTAACCGAAATGCTGAGGGAAAAATCGTAGGTGACGTTGATTTTGCCAATGTTTCAAAAAAATGTTCTTATATCACGCCTGTTCCAGGCGGTGTTGGTCCCATGACTATTGCTATGCTTTTAACCAATACGGTCAAATCTGCCAAGCAACGCTTAGCATCACTCTAGGATACCAATGAAAAATCTACTTAAAAAACTCTATACCTTTTCAAACAGTTGGACAGGAACAATTATTATTGTTTTATGTGTCATCTTTTTTATCGCACAAGCTTTTGTGATTCCTAGTGGTTCTATGAAACGAACGCTTCTTATAGGTGACCACCTTTTTGTTAAAAAGTTTTCTTACGGTATTCCTACACCGCATTTGCCATGGCTTGAAATTCCCGTTCTTCCAGACTTCAACGGCAATGGACACTTGATTGAAGGTAGCAAGCCAGAACGCGGTGATATCGTTGTTTTTCGCTATCCTAAAGATGAAAAAATCCATTATGTTAAACGATGTGTAGCCAAAGAAGGCGATGAGATTTTATACCAAGATAAAAATCTTTACATTCACTTTGCTGAAGGCAATGACTACATCAAAGCCAACTATCCAGCTGAAAAAATTAAAACCATTGCAGGGAAACTGTGGGTCAATAATCCTTACAAAGAGAAATTTCATGGTATTGGATACGATGAAAACATCGATTTGTTTGCTCAGATGAGCTTACATATGTCAGCAGGTCAGCTTGCTATGAAACCAGCCCTTGTGCAAGAACTTCCTATCAAAGAAGGGTACGCATTTAACGCGTTTTACGCAAAAGTAGAACTTGGGCATTACTATATGGTGGGCGATAACCGAGACCACTCCAATGACAGTCGTTTTTGGGGAAGTGTTCCTTACAGCCTCGTCGTAGGAAAACCTTGGTTTGTCTACTTCTCATGGGATGATGAATATAAAATTAGATGGGAAAGACTCTTCCGCTCCGTTGAAGCCATCCAGTACGATAAAAGTCTCTTTTAATCATGGAAACCGTTGATATTTTAGAAATTATCGCCATTGTTTTAGCCCTTTTAATTGCGATTATCGGGCATGAAATTATGCATGGGTATGTCGCCTATCGCTACGGGGATATGACGGCAAAGTATGAAGGTCGTTTAAGTATCAACCCTCTTGTCCACATAGACCCCGTAGGAACCCTTATTGTTCCTGCGGTACTTTATTTTAGCAGTGCCCCTTTTATGTTTGGTTGGGCAAAGCCTGTACCTATTTTTATTCCTACAGTCCTTCGTAATGGAGGCTATAAAGCAGCGATTCAAGTCTCTTTAGCAGGAATTGCTTACAATTTTGCACTTGCCTTGGTGTGCATCGTTCTTTTCAATCTTTTTTTCACCAGTGATATCGAAAACTATACGGCTTATTTTCTCGCATTTTTTCTCGCACAATGCATTAAGTACAATATCGTTTTAGGTATCTTTAACCTCTATCCCATCCCTCCACTTGATGGTTCTCACGCACTTACCTATTTAAGTGCTAGTATGGGTTGGGACAAAATCGTTGCTTTGTATGATTCGATGGAGCGTTATGGGATGCTCATCTTGATTTTATTTATCGCAACACCATTATCTCATTACTTTTTTGCACCCATTCATTACATCTTAAAATTCGTTTTTTAATTTTGGATTTTCTAATAATCGTTGTGCTATAATCAATTTCACTACGACAATTAAAGGACACGCGTGAAGTTTTTTATTGCAACCGATCATGCAGGGGTTGCCATCAAACCTGATGTCATTTCCATGCTAGAAACAAGAGGACATGAGGTCATCGATCTTGGACCTTTTACCAATGAAAGGGTTGATTATACCGATTTTGCTCACTTACTTTCTCAAAAAGTCCTTGCACATGAAGGAACTCAAGGTATTTTGATTTGTGGTTCAGGTATTGGGATGAGCTTAGCGGCGAATAAACATAATGGTATTCGTGCGGCATTATGCCATGATGCTTACACTGCCAAAATGGCACGTGCTCACAATGATGCTAACGTTCTTTGTTTTGGAGAGCGCATTGTAGGTCTTGGTGTTATCGAATCAATGCTAGAAGCATGGTGTGATACCAGCTTTGAAGGTGGCAGACATGCCTGCCGTGTTTCAAAAATAGAGGTTTAATTATGGCACTGGAATGGATTGTTACAACGGTTCTTTTTTCCGCTTGCCTCTATCTTCTTATTATGGTGTTTTATTTTAAAACACTGCTACGCAAAGAAAAGCGTAGCAATATTGTTGTCAAGCATACGCTCAGTGATGCAGAAGTAGTTATCCGCAAATACCAAGTCCAACTTCAACGCTCCCTTGGCAATATTGATATTCTTAGTGATGAACTCAAAAAAGTTAAAAACGATCTCAAATCCTTACGTACTCGTAACAGTCAATATCGTATGGAAGGCGATAAATTGCGCCAACATATTAAAGAGCTTGAAGGAAAGATTGAGGCATTGTTATAATGAGTATTGAGCTTGTCTCTTTTGGTGCTTTCACAGCTTTATTTATACTGTTTTTTCTCCTAAAAATTACTATTTTTAAATCATAAAGGCTATCCTATGAATCACTTAAATGCTACCGATAAAGAGTACCTTTTAAACGCTATCCGCAATGTTGAAGATTTTCCAAAACCTGGCATTATTTTTAAAGATATTACCACGCTTTTAGGCAATGAAAAAGCTTTTACACTTTTAATGGATCATCTCAGTGCTCGCTATGAAGCTCTTGAAATTGATTATATTGCAGGAATTGAAAGTCGTGGGTTTATTTTTGGAGCAGCTCTTGCCGCACGTCTTAAAAAACCTTTTGTGCCTATCCGAAAACCTGGTAAACTTCCCTACACCACCATCAGCGAAAAATACTCTTTAGAGTACGGTGTTGATGAAGTATCCATTCATATTGATGCGTTTAGCAGTGTTGGCAAGCCTACCCCCAAGGTTCTTTTAATTGATGATTTAATTGCCACAGGAGGAACGGCTACGGCTGCGGTTAACCTTATCAACAAAGCAGGTGCTCAGTGCATTGAGGCTTGTTTTATTATTAATCTTACATTTTTACAAGGTGATTTGGATATTAAAAAATCAACGCCTGTCTATTCTGTTTTAGAGGTCGACTGATGTATATTCCAAGAGCTTCCAAGTTTGATCCTGATGCAAACGGGCACTTTGGTATTTTTGGTGGCAGATACGTTCCTGAAACGCTCATGCCTGTTTTGCTAGAACTTGAAAAAGAGTACAAACACTTACGTTTTGACGAACACTTCTGGAGTGAAGTGGACACGTACTATAAGGATTATGTAGGACGACCTTCCGTTTTGTATTTTGCTAAAAATATCTCTCAAGAGTTAGGTGCAAAAATTTACCTTAAACGAGAAGATTTAAACCATACAGGTGCTCATAAAGTCAACAACACCATAGCCCAAGGCTTAATTGCTAAAAGATTGGGTAAAAAACGTGTGATTGCAGAAACTGGTGCTGGACAGCATGGCGTTGCTACGGCAACGGTTGCAGCACTTTTAGGGCTAGAGTGTGAAATTTTTATGGGGGAGAAAGATGTAGAGCGACAAGAGCTCAATGTTTTTCGTATGAAACTCTTGGGTGCAAAAGTGCACAGTGTTAAAAGTGGAAGCAAAACTTTAAAAGATGCTATGAATGAAGCCATTCGCTACTGGGTAACTCATGCCCGTGATACTTTTTACATCATCGGAACCGTTGCAGGTCCTCATCCTTACCCTATGATGGTGCGTGATTTTCAAGCAGTGATTGGCTATGAAGCAAAAGCACAAATTTTAGTGAAAGAAAAACGCCTACCTGATTACGTTATTGCGTGTATTGGAGGCGGGAGTAATGCTATGGGAATTTTTAGTCACTTTTTAGGGGAAGAAGGGGTGACGTGTATTGGTATTGAAGCAGGAGGCCTTGGTATCGAAACCGATAAGCATGGCTGTTCTTTAGCCAAAGGAAGCCCCGGTGTACTTCATGGGCAAATGAGCTATTTACTCCAAGATGATGAAGGGCAAATTTTAGAAGCACATTCTATTTCAGCAGGACTTGATTATCCTGGTATTGGACCAGAACATGCGTATCTTAAAGATTTAGGCGCCGCACGCTATGACAATGTCACCGATCAAGAAGCATTGGATGCTTTTGTATGGCTGAGTCGTAAAGAGGGAATTATCCCTGCCTTTGAGAGTGCTCATGCTATTGGGTATCTTAAAAAAATCCCAAAAGAAGAGATAAAAGGTAAAGTGATCATCATTAACCTCTCAGGCAGAGGCGATAAAGACATGGTGCAAGCCAAATCCATACTTGAGATAGGATAAGCCATGCTTGACTTTGCACACCGACATTCTGGGAAAATTTTTGCACTTTTTATGACCATTTTGCTCTCTGCCCTTGGGTACGTTTTATACAACGCCCCTGTTGTTGGCTTGGAGAACAAATTTATCTACTTAATGAAAGAGTATGGTTACATTATCCTTTTCTTTTGGGGAATGTTAGAAGGTGAGATGGGTCTTGTGATGGCTGGGCTTCTCACTCATACGGGAGATATGAATCTTTTTATGGCAATTTTTATCGCCGGACTGGGTGGTTTTGCAGGAGATCAAGTCTACTTTTATATCGGACGTTTTAACAAAAAATTTGTCTACCGTAAACTCAAAGGGCAACGTAGAAAACTCGCTCTTGCACATCTTTTGCTTAAAAAATATGGCTGGCCCATCATTTTTGTACAGCGTTACATGTACGGTCTGCGTACGGTTATTCCTATTTCGATTGGATTGACACGGTATTGTGGAAAAACATTTGCTTTTATTAACCTCATCTCTGCATGGTGTTGGGCAGCTATCACGATTGTACCTACATGGTATTTTGGTGAGCAAATTCTCATTGTCATTCACTGGGCAAAAGAGCACTGGTACTTTGCTCTTCCTTTTGCAGCCCTTATGGCGGGGGGAATCTCATACTATTTTCATAAAGTAACCGATAAGACATTTAAGGAAAAACATCATGTTCACGATTGATATTACAAAAACCCCATTTGAGCAAACACAAGCCGATGCAAAGATTGTCTTTGTTATCGCGAAAGAGTTAAACCACCGTTGGATTAAAGACAAAGAAGCGCTAGAACTCGTTGGTTTTAAAGGTGAAAGTGAAGAAGCCATTTTTTTCCCTTCAAATAAAATTATCTATGTAGGGTGTGACTCACTGGATGCCGATGAAATTCGTTTAGCCGCATCCAAAGCCCTAGAAACCATCAAAAAAAGCACTGTTCGCTCTTTAGCTATTGGTACCTATACAGATGAGTGCCCTGGTATGAATATCAAAGCCTTGGTCGAAGGATTTATGCTTGGAGGCTACGCCTTTACAACCTATAAGTCTAAAAAAGAAGAGTGCAAACTCAAAACCATTACGATTTGTTTAGAGGACTACGCACGACCCGACCTTTCAATGGAAAGTGCTGAAAAAGCACTACGTGTTGGGAAAATTGTTGCAGAAGCAACCAATTTTGCACGTGATATTGTCAATGGCACACCACAAGACATTACCCCTATTGCATTGGCAAATATCGCAGAAGGTTTAACCACCATTCCAAACGTTACATGTAAAGTGATGGATGAAAACTTTTTACATGAACAAGGCATGAACGCCTTTCTTGCGGTCAATCGTGCAAGTGTGCATCCTCCACGCCTTATCCATCTCACCTACATGCCACAAAATCCTAAAAAACGCTTAGTGTATGTCGGCAAAGGCTTGACGTATGATAGCGGTGGACTTAGTTTAAAACCTAGTGAGCACATGGTAACCATGAAAGCCGATAAAAGTGGAGCGGCGGCTGTAATGAGTATTTTAAAAGGGGCGGCACAGTTGGAGCTTCCTTATGAAATTCACGCCATTATTGGTGCAACAGAAAATATGATAGGTGGCAATGCCTTTAAGCCTGATGATGTGTTAGTGGCAAAAAATGGCAAAACCATCGAGGTACGCAACACTGACGCGGAGGGTCGTTTGGTTTTGGCTGATTGTCTTTGCTACGCACAAGAACTCAAGCCTGATGTATTGGTTGATATGGCAACCTTAACAGGAGCATGTGTGGTCGCTCTTGGTGAATACACAACAGGTGTTATGGGACACAGCAGTGAACTTAAACATGCTTTCTTAAAAGCCTCAAGCAAAAGTGGAGAACTCTCAGGGATGCTTCCATTTAATAAATACCTTAAAAAGCTTATCAAAAGTTCCGTCGCAGATATCTCCAATATTAGCTCCAGCCGTTACGGTGGTGCCATCACTGCAGGACTCTTTTTAGACCATTTTATTGAAGAAGAAAATAAACAAAAATGGCTTCATCTTGACATCGCAGGACCTGCTTATTTAGAAAAAGCATGGGGATACAATCCTTTTGGTGCAAGTGGAGCAGGTGTTCGAGCCAATCTTTACTGGATGATTGAAGAAAACAAAGAGACATCAAACTAACGTGATGAGAACAAAAATTGTTCTGATTGGAGCTTCCACAGGAGGGCCAGGACACCTTAAACGTATCTTATCGGCGCTCCCCTCCTCTTTTAAAGCTAGCGTTATCATTGCACAGCATATGAACAGCGCTTTTATCCCTAGCTTTATCAGTCAATTTCAAAGTGAACTTCCCCTTAAGGTCTCTTCCATTGATAAAACATGTGATTTAGAGCCTTCTCACGTCTATTTTTGCCCTATGAATTGTGTGCTTCATAAAAATCACTTCACACTAGGTGTTGAACCTCGTCCAGAACTTCAAACACCTTATAATCCAAATGTCGATACTTTGTTTCTCTCAGCCGTTCCTTTTGTAAAAGATGCTGAGATTTTAGCCGTTTTACTTACGGGTATTGGAAACGATGGAGCACTTGGATTGAGTGAATTGCAAAAAGCAGGAGCACGCTGTTTGGCAGAGAGTGAAAAAAGCGCTATCGTTTATGGGATGCCAAAACGTGCAGTAGAAATTAACCCACTGATTACATCGATGCATTTAGACGATATAATAACAACAATTAAAACCTTCGGAGAAGTCTGATGCTATTTTGGAAAAAAAGAAAAATAGAACCTGTACTGGTACAGGAAGAAGAAACTCCTAAAGAGTTTAATACCTATGGTCTTAATGATGTTTTACATTATATCAAACGTGAAACGGGCGTTGATTTATTTGCAAAAAATACGATTATTGAGACAAAATTACGCCTTTTTAGCGAGCGAAAGTCTATCCATAGCTTTCGCAGACTCTTTGAGATGATTCAAAGTGATAGAGCTCTTCGGCAAGATTTGATTGATTTAGTCACTGTCAATGAAACCTATTTTTACCGCGAAGAAGCACAGCTTGAGCTTGCAGTTAGCTTTGCGTTGGGGATTCCTAA
>JAGOZL010000134.1 GCA_018058685.1 Sulfurospirillum sp. | reverse complement strand
GTGCCACCTACGTTTTGATTGACCCCGCATATGCCTTTTTGCCCCTCTTTCAAATGGCAATAATGCGCGCAAAGTAAGCAGATGATTTTTTCGCCCTCTTCTTTAAAGTACTTCATCATTTCACCTTTTCAACCTTGTATGTCCAAATATCAGGGTGTGCTTCTAGGCACGAAGGCTCTAACCCAGCTTTTTGGCACAGTTGCGCGAAAAAATGCTCAAAGGTAGGAAGCTGTTCCCACACTTGGGGTAAAAACGTCGCTTTATGGGCATTTTTTTGTAAGATAACCCCGTCCTCTCCCACGCAGATTTTAGACTTCAAATCCTCCACGTCTTCGTATTGAAGAGGTTTTGGCTCTTCTAACAAAGAGACTTCTATGCTTACATGTAAAAACTCTTCAGGGCTTAAGGGATAAAAACGTGGGTCATCAAAAGCGCTTGCCTGAGCGTTATGAATCAAATCTTCCAAAAAGGGTCGGTGTGCACTAAGAGAGCCGATACACCCACGTAAACGACCATCAAGAGTGAGGGTAACAAAGGTAGCTTTGGGTTTTGAAAGGTCGGGATACGCGTTTAATAAAGCCTGTGTATCTATCAAAGAAGTGCCCTCCAAGCGTTCACGAATGGCTTGAGTGGCTAGATGGAGGATGAGCTGTTGCATGATATCTCCTTTGGAGCGATATTATATGATAAAATAGTTTATGGATTACATGTAAAAAGGATGAAGCGGTGGTTGAAATCATACAAAGAACGCCCGTATGGGTATGGGTGCTTTTTTTTCTTTTGCTGGTTTTAGGCTATGTTCAAAGTAAAGAAAGAACATTAGGGTATCAAAGAGCACTTTTGATGCCGTATGCGATGTTTTTATTTTCCTTGTATGGGGTTTTAGCCAGTTTTGGCTGGGCGTATACGTTACTGCTTTGGGTGGTTGGTATTGCTGGGGGAATTTTTTTAGGGATGCGATTAAGCGCGGTGCATGAGGTGGTGTATGTACCCGCCAATCAGACCTTTATCATCAAAGGGAGTTGGTTTTGGTGTGCGCTTATTATGGTGCTGTTTTGTATCAAATACAGTATCGGAGTGATGCTCGCTCGCCAGTTAGAGGTGGTTCAGACACTCTTTTTTAGTGCGAGTGTAAGTGTGGTGTATGGTCTGTTTAGTGGTATCTTTTTTGCGCGTGTTATCGTTTTGAGGCATTTACATGTAAAGCATAAAACTGTGGAGGTAAAGGTATGAGTCGTTTAGGGAGTTTAAGTCTATGGGTAAGTTTAAGCATGGTGCTAGGGGGCTGTTCCCTTCCTTTTATCTCAAGTTCCACCAAAGCACCCGTCATTGAAGAGATCAAACGTACCCCTGCAAGCAAAATCATTATCAGCGAGCTTGATATTTTAGATCGTCCGTATGTACTTTTAGGCGAAGTACGTGCAAGTGAAAAACCGCTCACGCCACTTAGTGCGATACCCACCAAAGAAGAGCTCAATGCCAAACTGCGTGAAGAAGCCGCTAAAATGGATGCCGATGCTATCATCTTTGTCTCCTACAAACCGCTTGAGAAATCATGGAAGAGTTGGGGCGGTATGGAAGCGGTGGGAAAAGTTGTGAAGTTTAAGTACTATTAAGCGCAATTTTGTACTATTTTTACATGTCAAATTGCGTTATACTTTTGTTATGAAACCCTCATTTTTAAACGATGTTGCCTTTGAAAATATTGCCTGTTCTACCCGTACGTTTTCGTGCCATTTTCACGACACCTACACGATTGGATTGACGCACGATGGTATGTTTCAATCTATCCACGAGCATAAAATAACCAAGGCTTATCAGCATTCTGCACGTATCATTAACCCAAATGAAATTCACGGTGGCGATTCTCATGCATGGCAATACACCAACTTTTACCCCAGTGTGGAGCTTTTAAGTAGCCTTTATGAGCAGATGTATGGCGAGAAAAAAATGCCTATTTTTGAGAAGCATATCATTGAAGATGATGAACTCTATAGGAGGTTGCTTGCTTTTTTTCGCACGGTTTATACCAATGAAGAGCCCATACTCATTGAGTCAAAACTCATTGATGCGCTCTCCTATCTCATCGCACATTACGCACAAAGAGCAACGCCGTATCTCTTTACATGTAAAGATTCCAAAGCCATGTTACTAGCAGTAGAGTATATTCACGACCACCTTGCTTCAGACATTAGCCTAGACGCACTTGCGCTTGAGGCGAAGGTGAGCAAGTATCATTTTTTAAGGCTTTTTAAAAACCACACAGGACTGACACCGCACCAATATATCATAGCCAAGCGCATTTGCCAAGCCAAAACACTCGTACTCAAAGGTGAGTCTTTAAGCCTCGCAGGACTTCAAGTGGGCTTTAGCGACCAGTCACATTTTATCCGCTCTTTTCGTAAGATTTACGGCTATTCGCCCAAAACACTCCTTCAAAAAAGCAATTTTATTCTATACACCTAGTGGCAAAAAAGAGTACACTTTCGCTTCAAGGAGTCGTTATGAATAACAAAAATATTTTTTATGTGTTGCTCTTTTTTGGCATGATAGCATGGGGTGGCTCATGGGTCAATGTGAAAGTTTTAGGAAATTATATCAGTGCGTATGAGATGATTTTGATGCGTTTTGGCATTACCGCACTCACGATGGTTCCTATCATTATCTGGTTAAAGCACTCGTTTAAAATCGACCTTAAAAGTTTGGGCTTAGTCACGCTTGTCTCCATCACGCTGATTTTCTATAACAAATACTACTATTTGGGAACAAAGTTTGGCACAGCCTCTTTGGGTGGTGCAATGGTGACGACGCTGATTCCTATTTTGACCTTTGTTTTTTTAGCGCTTTTAGGCAGTAAAAAAGTGAGTAAAAAAGATGCCATCGCCCTTGTCATTGGAGCGATTGGGGTACTCACGATGATGCATATTTGGAGTTTTGAGACGGAACGTATCTTTGTGATTCACAATCTTTACTTTTTACTTGCAGCGATTTTATGGGCGATTCTTACCATCATTAGCTCCAAATCAACGAAGATTTCACCCATTGTGTTTACCTTTTACATGTACATTATCACGGTGGCTTTGGATTGGCTCTTTTTTGTCGATGTGCGTTCGATGGCGTTTGAAACGTTTGATGGCATCTTTTGGCTCAATATAGCGCTCATCTCCCTTGCCGCCTCCACGTTTACCAATACCATCTATTTCTTAGGCATTGAAAAACTAGGTGCGGCAGAGGTGAGTTCGTTTATCTTTTTGGTTCCTTTTTCAGCCATCATTTTAAGTGCCATTTTTCTGGGTGAAAAACTTGATGTGTTTATTATTTTAGGAACGGTTCTTACACTTTTTGCGGTGAAATTGCTTAATAATATTACAATTTTAAAGCGACGCCAAAAAAGCGTTTAATTCCCTCTATGTGGCGCTCTAGTCCTTCAAAACTGTGAGTGCCACCCTCTTCGACAACCATCTTCGCCCCTTCTAAAACCTCAAGCGCTTCTTCATAGTCTAAGACCTCATCGCCTTTTTGAAGTAAGACGAGGAGATTTTCAAGGTTTGGCTCTTCAATTTCGTAGCTCTCTAGCATCTCAAGATGCGATTCATTCCACTCATACGAGGAGTTGTCATAATAGTTTACCCCATGCCCGATGGCACGCTCTAATGTTTCAGGCGCATTGAC
>JAGOZL010000052.1 GCA_018058685.1 Sulfurospirillum sp. | reverse complement strand
GCAAATATAAAACCGAGTGTTACTAAAATCTTTCGAATAAGATCTTGGCTCATTTCTCAGTTCCAGTGAAGCTTACATTTTCGTCTTTGATTTTTGAAGCAAGTTCTTTTGCATTCGCGCCAATAAGTTTAACTTTAATGACTGCGCTTGACATTTTATGAACTGCTCGAATCGCATCCACTGTAATTTCACTTAACTCTGCAACTGCTTTAATTTTGTCAATATTAATAACATAAGGCTTTTCAATTTTAGAAGTAAAGCCTACTTTTGGTAGTCTTCTTTGAAGTGGCTGTTGTCCACCTTCAAAGCCTCTTTTACGCTTGTAACCTGTACGAGACTTTTGACCGTTTGCACCACGGCTTGCTGTTTTACCCATACCACTACCTTGACCACGACCTACGCGCTTGATCTTTTTAGTAGAGTTGTCTGCTGGTGTAAGATTATCTAATGCCATTTTGAATCCTTTTCTTCACTTAACTTTTAATCATGCTAAGAGCTTTAATCGTTGCTCTTACCACGTTAGAAGCGTTGTTTGAACCCAATGACTTTGTCAAAATATCTTTAATACCGGCAAGCTCAACAACAGGGCGTGTTGCACCACCAGCGATTACGCCGGTACCATCACTTGCTGGTTTAAGAATAATACGACTTGCATTAAATTTAACTTCAACATCATGTGCGATGGTTGAACCTTTGATATTTACTTTAACAATGTTTTTAAATGCATCATCTACTGCTTTTCGAATTGCATCAGGAACCTCTTTTGCTTTACCAAAACCAAAGCCAACAAGACCTTTTTTATTACCCACAACGACCAGTGCTGTAAATCTAAAACGTCTACCGCCCTTAACAACTTTTGTTACGCGGCCAATGTTAACGATGACTTCTTCAAACTCTTCTTTGTTGTATTTTTCCATTGAATCGTTTTCCTCTTCTTTATTTACAGCACGATGCCGTTAGCTCTAAGGCCATCTGCAAACGAAGCTACAACACCATGGTATAAATAACCATTTCTATCGTAAACAACTTTTGTCAAATTTTGCGCCTTCAAAGTTTCAGCAAAAACTTTTGCAACCTGAGTTGCACCTTCTTTACTCGCGTTAAATCCTAATTTTTTACCATCAACACTCGCTAAAGTAACGCCATTAACGTCATCAATTGCTTGTGCATAGACATAACGATTAGATTTAAAGAAAGAGATTCTTGGTCTCTCAATTGTGCCAAATATATCCGCTCTAACTCTTTTTTTACGTTTTACTCTTAATGCAAGTTTACGTTTTAAAATATTTGCTTTCATTGCCTATCCTCTACTTCTTGGAAGTTTTTCCGGCTTTACGGATAATAGTCTCATCAGAATATTTAATACCTTTACCTTTGTAAGGCTCCGGAGCTCTAAAACTTCTAATCTCAGCAGCGATTTGACCAACAACTTGCTTATCATCGCCTACAATCGTAATGACGTTTTTCTCAACACTCATTTTGATATCTTGTGGAAATGGGTAGTTAATAGGATGTGAATATCCTAATTGTAACTCTAACACATTTCCATTTACAGCCGCTCTGTAACCAACACCATTGATCTCTAATTGCTTTTTAAAGCCTTCAGTTAACCCTGTAATGATATTTTGACCAAGAGCGCGGTACGTTCCCCAAAAGGCGCTGCTTTGTCTATCAGCACCTTTGGCAGTGAACACAAGTTCTCCATTTTCAACGACAACGTCAACATTTCCCTTAGTATCCAAAGCTTTTTGAACACTTCCTTTTTTGAACGCTATTACAGATCCATCTACTGAAACATCAATACCAGCAGGAATCTTAACAGGTTTTTTTCCGATACGAGACATACTTTTTCCTTTTACTTGTCTACGATAAGCTTACAATCTTAGAATGGATATCGAATACCATAAAAGAACAGCTAATTACCAAATACTACAGATAACTTCGCCACCAAGACCTGCTTTGTGAGCGTCGTCATTACTGAGAACACCTTTTGATGTACTTACAACGATAGTACCATAGCCATTTTTAAAGCGTTTAATCTCATCACAACCTTTATAGACTCTTCGTCCTGGTTTTGAGATTTTTTTAACTTCACTAATCACTTGTTGGCCTCTAGCATCATACTTCAAAACAACGTTGATAAACTTTTTAGGGCCTTCTTCGACAACATTAAAGCTCTCGATATAACCTTTGTTTTGAAAAATCACTAAAATGGCTTCAACCAATTTTGAGTGCATCAATTTTGTCACATCAAGTCTTCGCATTGATGCATTTCTGATTCTTGTTAAAGAATCTGCTACTAGATCATTAATCATAGTCTATTTCCTTACCAGCTTGCTTTTTTGAGGCCTGGAATAAGACCTTCATTTGCCATTTTACGTAGACAAATTCTGCAGATACCAAAATCTCGATAAACAGAGTGTGGGCGACCACAAATCTGACATCTGGTATATGCTCTTACTTTAAACTTAGGCTTTCTTGCAGCCTTTGCAATCATCGATTTTTTAGCCATCTTATTTACCCTTTGCGAACGGCAAACCAATGAGTTCAAGAAGTCTGTAAGCTTCTTTGTCATTGCTAGCAGTTGTTACGATTGTAATATTCATACCGTGTGTTTTCATAATGTTATCATACTCAACTTCTGGGAACATCAACTGCTCATTTAAACCAAAGTTGTAGTTTGCTCTACCATCAAAACCTGTTCTTGGTAATCCTCTAAAGTCCTTTACACGTGGAAGTGCAACAGAAATTAGCTTATCTAAAAAAGCATACATACCATCTTTTCTAAGCGTGACTTTAACACCAACTGGATAGCCTGCACGTACTTTAAAACCAGCAACTGATTTTTTAGCATTGGTAACAACCGCTTTTTGTCCAGCGATTAATGAGATGGTATCAACGATATTTTGCAATACCTTTGTATCTTTACCTTCTTCGCCAGCACCTACGCTAATAACGATTTTTTCGATTTTAGGTGTAAGCATTGGGTTTGCAATATTAAACTCTTTTACCAGTGCTGGTTGTACTTCAGCACTCATTTTTTCTTGCAATCTGTTCATTATTTACCCTCTACTTTAGCCACATTCGATACATGGATTGGTTTTTCAATTGTATTGAAACCACCCTTTGGATTACTCTCACTTGGCTTAATGGCTTTTTTTACTACCTTGCAACCTTCAACAAGCACTTGAGAAGTTTTAGGCAATACTTGAAGTACTTTTGCCTCTTTACCCTTATCGTCGCCCGCGATTACTTTAACAGTATCGCCTTTTTTAATTTTCATCTTTGTTGCCATTATAGTACCTCCGGTGCCAAAGATACAATTTTCATGAAGTTAGCATAACGAACTTCACGACCGACTGGTCCGAAAATCCTTGTACCGATTGGCTCTCTTTTGTTATCAAGAATAACAGCTGCATTCTCATCAAATCTGATAAGCGAACCATTTTCTCTTTGAATCTCTTTTTTTGTTCTGACGATAACCGCTTTAACAACTTGTCCTTTTTTAACTTTACCATTTGGTAATGCTTTTTTGACAGAAGCGATAATAACATCACCTACCGTTGCATAACGACGCTTGCTACCACCGAGTACTTTAATACACATAACCTCTTTAGCGCCACTGTTATCAGCTACCGCTAATCTTGTAAAACTTTGTATCATTATTCAACTCCCACTTTAACAATTGCGTTAAGTCTAAAAGATTTTCTTTTAGAAAGTGGTCTGCACTCGATAGCACTTACAGTGTCACCCGCTTTTACTTGGTTGCTCTCATCATGGACTAAGTATTTTTTAAAACGCTTAACGAACTTACGATATCGTGGGTGCATAACGCGTCTTTCTACTAAAACAGTGATTGTTTTATCGCCCGCTTTTTGAACAACTACGCCTTGAATCTCTCGTTTTAAAGCCATTAGTTACCCCTTACTTGAGCAGAAATAGCCGTATTAATACGTGCGATATCTCTTCTAACTTCTTTAATCTCATTAGGATTAGTCAGTTGCATTGTTTTTAGCTTTTGTCTTAATGTAAACAAAAGAACCTTTTTCTCTTTTAACAGTTCTGCAAGCTCAGATGCGCTTTTGGTGTTTAAATCAATATACTTCATTTTCGCTCTCTCGCGTTACAATCTTGGTTTTAAAAGGCAATTTGTGCATTGCAAGTGTTAAAGCTTCACGCGCTAACTCTTCACTGACTCCTGCCATTTCAAAAATAATTCTGCCAGGCTTAATATTCATAACCCACTTATCAACAGAACCTTTACCTTTACCCATTCTCGTCTCTAAAGGCTTAGCGGTTAAAGGTTTATCTGGGAATACACGAATCCATGTTTTTGCTTGACGCTTTACATGACGTGTATACGCAATCCTCGCAGCCTCAATCTGGCGTGAATCGATACGTCCAGCTTCAACAGCTTTTAAACCGATTTCACCAAAAGAGATAGAAGCACCACTGTGCGCTTCACCGCGATTGCGGCCTTTCATCTGCTTTTTATATTTTGTTCTTTTAGGCATTAACATTAGTTTTTACCTCTCTCTCTACGCTGTTTTGGCTTGCGAGTATTTTCTTTTTCAGGTGCTTCTTCTTTTTCTGGAGCAATACCTTTAACAAGGACTTCACCTTTAAAGATCCATACTTTTACACCGATAACACCATATGTTGTGTGAGCTTCTGCAAAACCGTAATCAATTTTTGCACGAAGCGTATGAAGGGGAACACGTCCTTCAAGATACCATTCAGTTCTTGCCATCTCTGCGCCACCTAAACGGCCAGCAACACAAATTTTAATACCTTTGGCACCTGATTTTTGTGCACCTTGAATGACTTTTTTCATCGCACGTCTAAAGGCTACACGACGCTCAAGTTGCATCGCAACGTTTTCTGCACAAAGTTGTGCTGAAGCTTGAGGACGTCTTTCTTCTTTAATATTGACATTTACGTCTTTATCAATCAACTTAGTAAGTTTTAATCTAAGTTTTTCAATATCTGAGCCCTTTTTACCAATAATGATACCAGGACGTGCAGCAACAACAGTGACACGTAATTTTTTAGCAGTTCTCTCTATTAATATTTGGCTAACACCTGCATAATAAAGTTCTTTCTTCAAAAATGTTCTAATTTTGTAATCTTCACCAATGCTTGTCGCTAAGGTTTGCTTACCTGGAAACCAACGAGAATCCCAGTTTCTATTAATACCAAGTCTTAAACCAATCGGATTTACTTTTTGACCCATCTTAGTCTTCCTTCTTTGCAGGTTTTGCTACTTCAACAAATACATGAGAAGTTGGTTTTCGAATGCCACTCGCACTACCTCTTGCTCTTGGCAAGAAACGCTTAAGCACAGGACCAGCATCCACACGGCATGAAGCAACAACGACTTCATTTGGCTCAAATCCACCATTGGCAACCGCAGAAGCGATTACTTTAGAGATGATTTTTGCACCCTTGTTTGGCATAAACTCTAAACTTGCCATAGCAAATTCAGCATTCATTCCTTGAACTTCACGTGCAATCAAACGAGCTTTAGTAGGTGATAAACGGATAAATTTTAATATTGCTGTACTCATCTTCTACCTACTTACCAATTTTTTTCTGAACAGAGCCCTTGTGACCCTTAAATGTACGGGTAGGTGCAAATTCACCCATCTTATAACCAATATGGTTTTCCGTAACATAAACAGGAACAAAGTTTCTACCATTGTGAACATTGAATGTAAGACCGATCATATCAGGAATAATAGTACTTCTACGTGACCATGTTTTAATCGGCTTGTTTGATTTTGTCTCTTTTGCTTCAACGACTTTTTTCATAACGTGAGCGTCAACAAAAGGACCTTTTTTTAGCGATCTAGCCATCTATTTTCCTTTTCTTCTAGAGATAATCAGTTTGTCGCTCGCTTTTTTCTTACGAGTTTTTCTACCTTTAGTTGGTTGTCCCCATGGAGTTACTGGGTGACGTCCTGAGTTTGTTTTACCCTCACCACCACCGTGTGGGTGATCTACTGGGTTCATTGCCGAACCACGTGTTTGAGGACGAATACCACGGTGTCGATTACGACCCGCTTTACCGATAACAACGTTTGCCCAATCTTCATTACCAACAACACCAACGGTTGCCATACATTCACCAAGAACTTTACGCATTTCACCACTTGGAAGTCTTACCATAACGTATTGCTCTTCTTTACCCATAAGCTGAGCGTAGCCACCAGCACTTCGTGCCATTTGACCACCCTTACCCGGTTTGAGTTCTACGTTGTGTAAAATGGTTCCCACAGGAATATTTTTAAGTTTCATCGCGTTACCAGGCTTAATATCTAAGCCAGCTTCAGCTGATTGCACTTTATCGCCTACTTTAAGACCTGATGG
The DNA here is from genome assembly GCA_018058685.1 of Sulfurospirillum sp. Classification (GTDB taxonomy): domain Bacteria; phylum Campylobacterota; class Campylobacteria; order Campylobacterales; family Sulfurospirillaceae; genus Sulfurospirillum. The sequence goes on along the minus strand of JAGOZL010000052.1, from coordinate 5,505 downwards.
TTGAAGAATATAACGTTTTTCACCATCAACGTAGTTAATAAGTGCAATACGACAATTTCTGTTTGGATCGTATTCGATTGCGGCTACAGTACCTTCGATATTAAACTTTGTACGTTTAAAATCAATAATACGGTAAAGTTTTTTGGCACCCGCTTCTTTATGACGAGAAGTGATTCTACCATTATTATTACGTCCTGCTGTTGCAGCAACTTTCACTAAAAGTGAAGGAACGCTTGGCTTTGCAGTAATGTCACTTGAATCCAAGCCCGTCATAAATCTACGGCTCGGAGTATAAGGTTTAAATGATTTTATTGCCATAATTACGCCTCCACATTTTCAAGTTTAGCGCCTTCTGGCAACTGAACATAAAACTTTTTAAAATCATTACGCTTACCTTCAATGCCTTTAAACTTCTTCACTTTTCCCATCATTCTTAGAGAATTGATTTTAACTGGAGTGAAACCGAAGTACTCTTTAAGAACTTCTTTCAAGCCATTTTTTGTCATTCTAACAGATGTTTGAATAACAACCGTACCATTCTCTTGAAGGCTCAAGCTCTTTTCAGTATAAAGGATTGCTTTAATATCAGTTATATCAGCCATTCTTAGCCCTCTTTTGTAATTGATTCAAGCACTGATTTTTCTATAACGACAGCATAGAAAGCAGTTGCCAAGTAAGCATTTAGCTCATTTGATTCTACAAGATAGCAGTTTTGAATGTTTCTAAATGCTAACAATGTTTGTTCATCGATTAACTCTTTAACGATAAGTGCATCACGAGCACCTAATGTTTTAAGAATTGCAGCCGCATCTTTGGTTTTACCTGATTCAATTGAAATAGAATCAACCACAAAAAGTGCGTTGTTAGCTGCTTTTTCATTTAATGCAAATTCAAGTGCTAATCTTTTTTGTTTTTTATTGACTTTTTGGTCGTAGTTTTTAGCCATTTTTGGACCAAAGGCAGAACCACCACCAACCCATACTGGACTTCTTCTACTACCAGCACGAGCGCCACCACGACCTTTTTGAGCCCATGGTTTTTTACCGCCTCCGCTTACATCGCCTTTACCTTTGGTACGCGCTGTGTTTGAGCGAAGTGCCGCTTGGTACGATTTAACATAAAGGTATAGGTTATGAGAGTGAATCTCTTCAAATGACTCAGGAAGAGCCAAAGAACCTACATTTTCAAATTTTTCGTTTAATACGATTGCACTACTCATTTAACAATCCTCGCTTTACCTAATGCTCCATTTGCGCCAGGAACTGAACCCTTAACGACTAAAATGCCGCTTGCTGCATCAAATGAAACCACTTCATTTTTCACGGTTACTTGGGTGTTACCATAGTGACCTGGCATTTTTTTGCCTTTTTGAACACGACCTGGCCATTCGCGGTTACCAATTGAACCTGTACTTCTGTGGAAACGGTGACCATGTGCACCAGGACCTCCACCAAAGTTGTGACGTTTGATAACACCTGTAAAACCACGACCTTTAGTATTCAAAGATACTTTAAGTGTTTTTGCTTCACCCAAAGGTGCTGTTTCTAAAACACCTGCTTCAGTATTTGCAACATCAAGTGTTACAAAACGGTTATATTCAGCAGAAAGTTCATATTTCTTTTGCTGACCAGCAATCGCTTTGTTCATTTTCTTACCACTTGCATAAGAAACTAAAGCGCGTTTGTTTTCATCAACAGTACATACTTTTGCTTCTAAAACCTTGAGTAACGTGACCGGAACACTTGGTACTGCAATTGTTCGGCTCATACCGATTTTTTCAATAATATATTCCATCATTACCCCTTATTTACCCATAGCTCTAACTTCAACGTTCACTTCTGGAGCGAGGTCAAGTTTCATGAGTGAATCTACCGTGTCTGTTGTTGCAGAAACGATGTCAATCATACGTGAATGAATTCTCATCTCAAATTGCTCTCGTGAAGATTTGTTGACGTGCGGTGATCTAAGCACTGTGTAGCGCTTGATTTTTGTAGGCATAGGAATTGGTCCGACAATTTCGGCGCCAGTTCGTTTAACAGCTTCGACGATAGCTGCAACTGATCTGTCTAAAACTCTATGGTCATATGCCTTGAGTTTAAGTCTAATTTTTTCCATTAAGGTACCCCTTTAAAGAACTTGTCATCGTGATGATGACCTAATTAAGGAACGTGATTTTACTTAAATTAAGAGTGAAAGTCAAGAAATATAGGGCTTTTTGTAATTATATCTATTATTTTATTTCCTTTTAAAAAGGAAAGTATTAGAATATCTCACAAGGAAAATCATGCAAACACTTCAATATCTTTATGAAACAAATCTAAAAAACAGCTCTTTTTTAGACCGAAAAGTGACGATAACGGCCAAAAAAACTCTGCTTTTAGGACCTAGAAAGAGTGGAAAAACCTATCTTATTTATGACCACTTAAGCCATTATGAAAAAGGAAGCTATCTTTATATTGATTTGAGTGATGACCGCATTGAGAAAGAAGAAATAGCTGAAAATCTCGTACTCTTTTTAAAAAAGTATCCTATAAAATTGCTTATTTTAGAGCACTTCGATTTTTCATTTACACTGCCTGATGTGGAAGAGATCATTATCACCACTTCTTTTACATGTAATGCCATTTCTGGTTTTGAAACGCTAACACTCTATCCTCTTGATTTTGAAGAATTTCTGGCTTTTGATAAAAAGCACTCTAACATCGAGCATCTTTTCAATCTTTATGCCAACCAAGGAACATTTGCTCACATCATCCAAGATAACGAGCAAAATCCTCACCGTTTGATGCAAGAGATGCTCCATCTCATCCTAGGCAATGGCATAGAATTTTTAGTCTATAAGCGTTTATGTGAACTTCAAAGTACAAAAGTTTCGCTTTTTCAGATTTACAACCATCTTAAGAGTTTTACCAAAATTTCAAAAGATAAGCTCTATGCCATCACCGCTTCTTTAAGTGAGCAAAAGCTCCTGTTTTGGGTCGAAAAATACAATGCTCCCAACTTTCCTAAAAAGGTCTATGCGATTGATTTTGCCTTTAAAAATGCTATCAGTTTTAAAAAGGATTTTCCAAAACGGTTTGAAAATATGGTCTTTTTAGAGCTGATGAAGCGCGATAAAAAAGTCTTTTATGAAGAGGGAATTGATTTTTATATTCCTGATGAAAACTTAGCGATTTTGTGTATTGGGTTTGCACCAAAAGAGGTCATTGAGATGAAAATCCAAAAGCTCCTTCCAAACTTTTGGGCTTTACATGTAAAACGTATCGAAGTGGTGACACTCAGCAGTGAAAGTGCTCTTGCTATCGAAGGGATGAGCTTTTCGATTTTACCCTTTTGGGAGTGGTCACTGCAACTCTAAGCTACGTTCAACGCGTTTTAAAATGGTGATGGCATTGCCTTTTTCATTGAAGTAAAAATGATCAACCAATTTTTTAATAATCATAAATCCTCGTCCATTAAAGCTATGAGGATTTATCACCAAATTTTTCAAAATCTTTGTATCAAACCCTGTTCCATCATCTTCTACCACCGCTTCAAACAGCTCGCCACAACCATCAGAGACTATGGAGAAGCGTATGCAAATCATCTTTTCTTGGTGCAACGCCTCAAGGCGTGACATCTCATCGTCAAAAAGGTCATTTTCAATCAGATAATTTTTACGCGTTTTATTCACCCCAAAGCTTCCATGCTCAAGCGCATTGAGTAAAAGTTCAGAAAAGGCTAACAATATCTCACTTCGACACTTACTGCGAATCAAATGCGATTTCAAATACTCAGAAATACTCTCAAGCGCTTCATCCACTGCTTCATAGGTACTTGGGATAAAAAGTGTTTCAAAGGATTTATAAAAACTTGATTTTTGAATATAAACATAGGTCAAATCATCATCGCCATTTCCAATGCGTTCTTGTACTTTTGTACGAAATGCGATAAGACTTTGCGCCTCTTTAAAATCCTCTTTAAGCATCAAAGCATACGGCTTTCCATCTTCTGTAAAACTTTCGCTCAAACCATCCGTATAACAAAGCATTTTATGCATTTGGGTTGAAATGAGTGCTTTAACAAGGATGCTCTCAGAGTAAGAGCCAAGCGGAGGGTTATTACTTTTGATGCTGACAAGCTCTCCTGTTTGCGTTTCAATCAACAAAGCAGGCATCCCACATGAAGCGTAGCGAACCAGTGAGTGTTTGACATCAAATTCGATGAGCATAATACACAGAATTTCATCACCTAAAAGATTTTTTTGGAGGAATTTGAGCATTTTATGCGACCACTTTTCGAAGACAAAACCTCCCAACTCTTCTTCTAATTCATCGAAAAAGTAGTTCAAAAATCGCGTCAATCCCATAGCGCTCATGGCTGCACTAAGACCTTTACCCATCGCATCAGCGATAAATCCAACCAAACGTCCATCTTGCGTTTTACGAAGAGAGTAGGTATCGCCACTTAACGCGCTGTAAGGCTTGTAAGAGATATCCACACGAAGCAATTCTTTCTTGCCCTGCTTCTCCAACTCTATTTGTTGGTAATAGATGTCATTTTGAATCAAAAAGAGTTCTTTATTAAAGGCTTTATCCAGTTCGTCTTGAAGAGTTTGCATACCTATATCCCTTTGAAGTGTGAAGTATTTTAGCAAAGATAGACTAAACTTTTACATGTAAAAAGGAGCGGGAAAATGTTGTGTGGGATTGATGAAGCAGGACGTGGTTGTTTAGCAGGCCCTTTGGTGGTTGCAGGCGTTGTTTTGCGAGAAAGCATCTTAGGACTTAATGACTCTAAAGTTTTGAGCGAAAAAGAGCGGGAGAGGCTTTTTGATATCATTCAAGAAAATGCGGACTCAAAAATCGTCTTTTGCGACAACACGATGGTCGATGAAAAAGGCTTAAGTGCTTGTCTTAAATTTGCCATTGAAACCATTAAAAGCCATTTTCAAGAGCATGATATTTTGATGGATGGCAATTGCACCTTTGGGGTTTTGGGTATTCGCACCCTTATCAAAGCAGATGCGACCATACCAGAAGTCAGTGCAGCGAGTATTTTGGCAAAAGTGAGTAGAGATAGGTACATGAAAGAGGTCGCACCTCTTTATCCACAGTACCGTTTTGAAACGCACAAAGGATACGGAAGTGCTTTACATGTAAAAGCCATCAAAGAGCATGGCTATTGCAAGTTACACCGCAAAAGCTTTAAGATTAAAGAGCTAAACCAACCTTCACTGTTTTAGATAAATAGTTTGAAGATGCTCTAAGCGTGAACCCATATTTAATAGCAATAAATCCGCAATCACCAATGCTGCCATCGCTTCAGCCACCACGCTTCCACGCACCGCGATGCACGGATCGTGTCTGCCTTTAAGATTACATGTAAGCGCATTGGCGTCTTTGTCAATCGTGTGTTGTTCGAGAAAAATAGAAGGGGTTGGTTTAAAATAGACTTTACATGTAATGGTATCACCATTACTTATTCCACCTAAAATTCCCCCACTGTTGTTGCTCTTAAAACCCG
>JAGOZL010000133.1 GCA_018058685.1 Sulfurospirillum sp. | reverse complement strand
ATCCACCTACTGAATTTAATGGCGTATTTGTACATGCGACCAAAGGATAAACATGCATCACGTTAAAGTACTCGGCGCACAAGGAAGTCGCTCTAATAATGCCTTCACCACCTGTTTACAAGTGACAAAACACACCTTGATTGATGCGGGAAATATCATGCATGCCTTGGGCGAAGAAGCTTTACATGTAAATCGTATTTTTTTCTCACATGCGCATTTAGACCATATCATCGATAGTGCTTTTTTGATGGACAACAGCTTTGCACAACGTACGGAGCCTCTTTATCTTTATGGTCTTCCTCAGACCATTCAAGCCCTGAAAGAGCATATCTTTAACTGGGAAGTTTGGCCTGATTTTAGCCACATTCACCTCATTGGAAGCACGACACCCTCTGTTATTTATGTTGAGTTGGAGCCTAACAAGGCGTATGAAATCGAAGAAGGTGTGACGCTAACACCTATCTTATCTAACCACACGGTTGCTTGCTGCGGGTATATCATCGAAAAAGAAGGCAGTGGTATTTTATTTTCAAGCGATACCTATAAAAATCCGCATCTTTGGGAGACCATTAACAGCAAAGATTCTATCAAAGCACTTATTATCGACGTCTCTTTTCCCAATCGCTTTGCAAAGATTGCAAAAGACAGCAAACATCTCACCCCTCTTCTTTTGCAAGAAGAATTGGCTTCCTTATCGCGCCCTATCACTATTTACATCAATCATCTCAAACCTTTTTATGCACAACAAACTGCTGAAGAGCTGATGGCGATTGGTATTTCGCAAGAGCATATTTTGCGCGATGGCGAATCTATTGATTTGGAAACAGGAAAACTCCACAAGGAAGCATCTGCTACAACGCAAGAAAAAATTACAAAACTCAATAAAATAGGCACGGCTCTCTCCGCCAATGAGAATATTGATGTTTTATTGGAAATGATTGTCTCTGAAGCTAAAAATCTTACCAACGCAGATGGCGGCACACTCTATCTTGTCGATGGGCACAACCTGCATTTTAAAGTAGCCCAAACAGACTCTTTGGGCATTAAGATGGGAGGAACACATGCTCCTATCTCATGGCCTCCCCTTCCTTTATACCTCGAAGATGGCTCGCCCAATAAAAAAATGGTTGCCGCAACGTGTGTTTTAGAAGACAGATTGATTAATATTCCTGATGTCTACGAAGCAGAGGGCTTTTCATTTGAGGGCACTAAAAAATTTGATGCAGGCACAGGTTACCGCTCCAAATCGATGCTTGTGATTCCTCTTAAAAACCATGAGCATGAAATCATTGGCGTCCTTCAACTCCTCAACAAAATCGATACGCGCTCTGGGCAAAGTATTGCTTTTAACGAAGAAGATGCTTCCATCACCCTCTCCCTTGCCTCGCAAGCAGCGGTGAGTATCACCAATACAACACTCATTCAAGGCTTGGAAAACCTCCTTGAAGCCTTTTTGAAAAGCATCATCTTTGCTATCAGCAAAAAATCTCCTTATACTGCTGGTCATATTAAACGCATGGTACATTTAAGTGTGATGCTTGCCGAAGCGGTACATGCAGATAGCACCGTCTTTAAAGACAAAACCTTTAGCCCTGAAGAGTTAAAACAGATTAATTTCGCAGCCTTGATGCATGACATCGGTAAACTTGCCACACCTGAACAAGTGGTCGATAAAGCGACAAAACTAGAAGCTATCTTTGATAGAATCGAGCTGGTGCAAACACGTATTGAATTGATTAAAAAAGCGTTACATGTAAATTGCCTTGAAGGCAAAATAAACACGGAACACTACACAGAAAAAGTCGCTTTGCTAGATAGCTATATGGATGTGATTCGCAAGAGCAATGCAGGTGCTGAATTTACCAATGATGCCAATGTCGCACTGATTCAATCAATGGTAAAAGAGCCTTGGGTGATTGATGGCATCTCCTACACGATTTTAACCGAAAATGAAGCTTATAATTTGAGTGTCCAAAAAGGAACCCTCACCAAAGAAGAACGCGATATCATCAATGAACACGCTACCATCAGTGTCGATATTTTAAATAACCTTCCTTTCCCTAAAAAATACAAAGAAATTCCTCAAATCTCAGGCAACCACCATGAAAAAATCAGCGGAAAAGGCTACCCGCAAGGACTTAAAGGGGATGAAATCAGCTTTGAAGCACGCATCTTAGCTGTGGCTGATATCTTTGAAGCGTTAACCGCCAGTGATAGACCGTATAAAAAAGGAAATCCTCTCTCCTCTGCAATGAAGATTCTTTATTTCATGGCAAAAGAGGATGAGTTAGATAAAGAACTTGTGAAATTTTTCTACAATTCAGGTTTGTATCTCAGATATGCAAAAGAGTTACTGCCTGAAAGTAGTATCGATGAAGTAACTGTAGACTTTAGTACACTATAAGTGCTATTTTTTACGGTTAGCCACCTCAATTTTACGGGTTAAATCAAGTGCAATATTTTTATACAACAGTGCAAAAGGGTATGAGAAAATTTCATTGCATTTTGTATCGTTAATCTCAAAGGAGATAATGGTCGTTCCCTCTTTATACGCAAGAATGGTTGCGTTACGGGGGTTTTTCGTTAAAAATGCCATCTCTCCAAACATATTGCTTGATTCTATGGTTGCGACAATTTTTTTACCCTCCACGACAACCACCGCCGTGCCATTGAGAATAAAATAAATCTCACGTGTTCTATCACCCAAATTCATAATCACATCGCCCTTTGCATAGCGCTTAAACTTAACATTGGCGGTCATACGAATAATGTCTTCTTTTTTAATACCATCAAACAGATAAATTTTATCGCTGATTTCTAAGAGTTTTTCTTGAGAAATCGTAAGACCAACATCATTTGCCGCTTCAAGAATCCGCTCAATCTCTTGCTTGGTGTAGTTTGTGTTTTTAATGACCATCGGCTTAATCCATTATCGTTAAAACATTTTCAAGATACTGGTGCCATCTGGCATCTTTCGCATGAGAAAGATCTACAGTGTTCATGTATTGCTTGATAAAAATCTTCGTCGAAAGCTCATCACTAATGTCACTATCTGAGCGTTTTGATTTTTTAAAAAATTCTCGAATAGATAAACTTTTTTTTGCCTCACACCATAAAAGCTTATCGAAGTAGTAGGTTTTTGTATTAATGATAGTGCGTAATTCCGTATTATAATTTTCACTCTCTTTGACAAAGCCAAGTCGAAACTCCTCTTTGACATACTCTTCAAAAGAACTAAGTTCCTCTTCACTGGGTGCTTTGTATTTATAGCCTTCCTTAGCATCTTTAGAATCTAAAAATTTGTAAAGACCTTCAATACCTCCATACTCTTTTAAAAACTGATGTTTGAAAATAATATGGGCATCTTTGGATTTATCTAAAAAGCTTTTGTAAAAATTATTTAAAAAGACCACATCTTTGTAAAATTTCGAAATCAAAGCATCAATAACTTGAATGTCATTGGATTGGATGGTATTAAACGCGGCAGAAACAAAGCGATTAAGCTTCATATAGTCGATTTTTGTCTGATAGGTAAAGCCATTACTCTCTAAAAAGTTAATATTAAAGCGTAAGACTTCGTACTCGTCACTAAAATAGTCATCCATAAACGTTTGCATCAAAGAGACCAGTTCAAGGGCTGATTCGGAAACATCATTGTTCATATCAGAAAGCGATTCTTCTA
>JAGOZL010000132.1 GCA_018058685.1 Sulfurospirillum sp. | reverse complement strand
GTTACATGTAAATCTTTTTATACCTCTAAAACACTCGAACTTGCACGATTTATCGCCGAGTATTATGTCTGCTCTTTAGGGGAAGCTTTGAGTTTATTTGTGCCTTCATCTAGCAAAGATTTACATGTAAATGAGAAGATAACAACCGATATTGTGCTCTCCCCTGAGCAAGAAAAGGCTTACACATTTGCGCTTTCTCACGACGCATCGCTTCTTTTTGGCGATACGGGAAGCGGAAAGACGGAAGTGTACATGAAGCTGTTTGAAGCGTGTATCAACAAAGGGCAAAAGGCACTTTTTTTACTACCTGAGATTGGTTTAACGCCTCAGATGAAACGAAGACTAAAGCATCATTTTGGAAATCATGTAGCAATTTGGCATTCTAAAATCACTCTCAAGAAAAAAGCGCAGATTCTTCACGACTTGCAGATAGGAAAACTCTCCATTTTAGCAGGTACACGTTCGACACTATTCTTACCGATAGAGAACTTAGGATTGATAGTGGTCGATGAAGAACACGATGAGAGTTACAAGTCAAGCTCCAGACCTCGTTACAACGCTAAAGATTTGAGCCTTCTTTTTGGGCAGAAATTGGGTGCTAAAGTGGTTTTAGGCTCGGCAACACCAAGTCTTCCAAGTTTTCATAAGCTTCCACATTTCAGGCTCAAAGGGACATTTTTTGACTCAAGCAGTCATATACTCTACGATGAGGGCGAGCATGGCATCAGCCAAATGATGCTAGCGTGTATACAAAAAGCACTGGATGCACAAAGCCAAGTGGTTGTTTTTCTTCCCACTCGTGCTAATTTTAAATACATTACATGTAAAGCGTGTGGTGCGCATGTGGAGTGTCCTTATTGTGCGGTGAGTATGAGTTTGCATACGCATTCTCATGCGCTTAAATGCCACTATTGCAATTATGCTGAAAAAATTCCAGATGTCTGTCCAAAGTGCGGTCACGATGAAATCATCTCTTCACGGATGGGAACGGCGGAGGTAAGTTCAAAACTGCAAGAGCATTTCAAAGCGCATGTGGTGCAACAATTCGACCGTGATGAAGTGCGCACGGAAAAACAGCTTGATACGATTTTGAATGCGTTTAATGAACGTAAAATTGATATTATGGTGGGGACACAGATGCTCTCAAAAGGGCATGATTATCATGGTGTGGGCTTAGCGGTGATTTTAGGCATCGATGCACTTTTGGGAATGAGTGATTTTAGAGCGCGTGAAAAAACATTGGCTTTAGTGAAACAAATCGCAGGACGAAGCGGTCGAAAAGGGTATGGCGAGGTACTTATACAGACTAAAAATAGTGATTTTTTCAAAACTTATTTGGATAATTTTGAGGGATTTTTAGAAGATGAACTGAAATACCGAAAAGGGCTTTATCCGCCTTTTAAAAAGATGCTTCGTTTGATGGTGTCGCATAAAAATGAAGTAAAAGCCAAAGAGGGTATCGAAAAAGTCGCACACATCGCACAGTCGTTTAAAGCTGTTGAAGTCGTTGGTTTTGGCAAATCAATGATAGGCAAAATCGCTGGAAAATACCGTTATGAACTCTTAGCCAGAAGTGATTCTTCCAAAGCACTCCTTGAACTTGCCCACAGTGTCAAACCCTATCACGTTGAAGTGGACATAGACCCTCTTTCGTTTTCTTAAACCTTATGGTTGTATAATAAATCCAATTATATTTTCTGGATTTGACTATGATAAAACGCTATCCCACTAAACAAATTTTTGTTGGCTCTGTTCCTATTGGAGGAGATGCCAAAATCCCTGTTCAGTCGATGACATTTTCTAAAACACATGATGTGGATGCAACGGTTGAGCAAATCCGCAGGCTTCATTTTGCAGGGTGCGATATTGTCCGTGTTGCCGTGCCTGATTATGAAGATGCGAGGGCTTTAAAAGCAATTAAAGAGCAGGTGAGTTTGCCTATCGTTGCTGATATTCACTTCAACTACCGCTTAGCACTTATCGCCGCAGAAGTGGTGGATTGTATTCGCATCAATCCTGGCAATATTGGCAATAAAGAGCGTGTCAAAGAGGTCGTTAAGGCGTGCAATGAGCGAAATATTCCGATTCGTATCGGGGTCAATAGCGGTAGTTTGGAAAAAGAGTTTGATGAAAAGTATGGACCAACCTCTAAAGGAATGGTCGAATCAGCCCTCTATAACATCAAATATTTAGAAGATTTGGGCTTTACGAATATGAAAGTCTCCCTTAAAGCTAGCGATGTGGAGCGTACGGTTGAAGCGTATCGCATGCTTCGTCCATTAACAGATTATCCTTTTCATTTAGGTGTGACAGAAGCTGGAACGCTGTTTCATTCAACTATTAAATCCTCCATTGCATTAGGAACGCTTTTATTAGAGGGCATTGGTGATACTTTGCGTGTTTCCATCACGGGTGAACTCGAAGAAGAGATCAAAGTAGGGCGTGCCATTTTAAAAGACAGCGGCGTAGAAGCACAGGGCTTAAACATCATCTCTTGTCCAACATGCGGGCGACTTGAAGCCAACTTGGTCAAAGCTGTTGCCGAAGTGGAAAAACGCACCAAACACATTACCGCACCTCTTAATATCTCCGTGATGGGATGTGTGGTCAATGCGATTGGCGAAGCCAAACATGCGGATGTCGCTATTGCGTTTGGCAAAGGGCAAGGACTTGTTATGGTGAAAGGCGAAGTGGTGGCAAAACTCAAAGAAGAAAACCTCGTCGATGCTTTTTTAGAAGCAGTTGAAAAAGCCGCAAGTGAGTATAAAGCATGAATAATCTTCACAACATCAACATTGAACGCTCCGTTTTAAGCTCCATTTTGTTTAATCCCGCAACTTTTGAAGAAGTTGCAGCCGTTGTAAGTGCGAAAGACTTTTACTTACCAAGCCATCGTTATATGTTTGAAGCGATGGAAGCGTGTGAGAGAGAAGATTTACCCATTGATGAGGAATTTTTAAAGAAAAAGCTCTCTCAGCAAGGGCGTTTTGATGAAGATGCGATGCTCGAAATTCTCTCCACCAATCCACTCCCCGCCACCAAGGCGTACATCGAAGAGATACGTGAAAAAGCGATTAAGCGGGAGTTGGTTCAGCTGACCTCTGATATCAAAGAAATCGCTGTTGAAAAAGATTTGCCCTCAGCGGATGTGGTCGATTTGGTGCAACAAAAGCTCTACCAAATCACCCAAGAAAGCGGAAGCAAAGAGTTTCGTGAATCGCCTGAGATGACCCATGCAACCATTGCGCACATTCACGAGATGAAAAAACGTGGAAACTCAGGTGTCGTAGGGGTTGATACAGGCTTTAGCGAAATCAACCGTCTCACCACAGGGTTTGGTGAGGGTGATTTGATTATCGTAGCGGCACGTCCAGCCATGGGAAAAACGGCTTTTTGTCTTAATCTTGCACAAAATGCACTTGACCACAACAAAGGTGTGGCGATTTTTTCTTTGGAGATGCCAGCGGAGCAGTTGATGCTAAGGATGCTCAGTGCCAAGACGTCCATACCGCTTCAAAAACTAAAAATCGGCGATATGAGCGATGAGCAGTGGGGGCATTTGACACGCGCGGCGGATGATATGTCAAAAAAGAAATTTTTTGTCGATGATAATGGCTCTGTGGATATCCACAAAGTCAGAGCCAAGCTTAGAAAGCTCAAAAGTCAGCACCCTGAAATCTCTTT
>JAGOZL010000131.1 GCA_018058685.1 Sulfurospirillum sp. | reverse complement strand
AAGCCTTACACCTACACTGTTGATGATTTCGATGATTGTCTTTTTCTTTATATTGCACTACTTTTTTGCGAGTTTGACAGCACATACGACAGCACTACTTCCAATTTTTGTAGTAATTGCGGCAAAACTCATTGCGCCTGAGCAGTTGATGACATTTATGATTTTGTTAACCAGTACAATAGGGCTTATGGGCATTATCACACCTTATGGAACGGGACCCTCACCGATTTGGTATGGCGCTGGGTATATTTCGCAAGGACGTTGGTGGGCATTAGGAGCTATCTTTGCCCTTATCTTTATGTCCGTACTTATACTTGGTGTAGTGATGTTCGTCTAACTTTCGATTTACATGTAAAAGGATAAAACAGATGTTTAAGCTCGATAAAAAAGAGATGATGATACAGGCATTGGGCAAATTTGTGGATATGACATCCAAAGAGTTACCCGATGATGTGATGGCAAAGCTTACTGAGCTTCGGGCTAAAGAGGAAAAACCTTTAGCCAAAGCAATTTACGATGTAATGTTTGAAAATATGGATAAAGCAAAGAAGCTTAGTCGTCCTACCTGTCAAGATACAGGGGTGATACAGTTTTTTGTAAGAACGGGTGCTAAGTTCCCTTACCTTGGAGAGTTACGAGCCATTTTGCGAGAAGCGACCATCCGTGCAACCAAGAGTGCTCCACTGCGTCTTAATGCCGTGGAAGTGTTTGACGAGGTCAATACAGGCACGAATGTGGGTACAGATGTACCTTATATCGTTTGGGATATTGTGGATGATAGTAGCACGGTTGAGATAGAAGTCTATCAAGCCGGTGGTGGGTGTTCCTTACCAGGGCGTAGCATTGTTTTACCTCCATTAGCAGGGTATGAGGGAGCGATGAAATTTGTTTTTGATACGATTGTGGATTGGGGTATTAACGCTTGCCCTCCTTTGGTGGTAGGTGTGGGTATCGGTACGTGTGCCAATTCATCAGCTTCTCTTTCTAAAAAAGCGATGCTACGTCCTATTGGAACGTCTCATCCGCATCCAAAAGCAGCGGCAATGGAGAAAAAAATCGAAGAGGGTCTTAATGCCATAGGACTTGGGCCTCAAGGCATTTCTGGTGCTAACAGTGTCATGGCAGTGCATATTGAAGGTATGGCGCATCATCCTTCTGTTTTAGGCGTGGGTGTTACGGTTGGCTGTTGGGCGAATAGACACGGTGTGATTCGATTTGATGAGCACCTAAATTATGAAATTGTGTCACACAAAGGAGTACGACTATGAAAAAAATTCTCACAACACCTATCCAAGATGAGGATATTAAGTCATTAAAAGTGGGAGACATCGTATATCTTAGTGGCACACTGGTGACGTGTCGAGACGAAGGGCACAGACGAGTTATCGCTGAGGGTATTATGCCAAAACTTCCGATGGATAGGATAGCTATTTTTCATGCAGGCCCTATTGTTAAAGATGTTGAAGGTGGTTGGGAGATGATTTCCATAGGACCTACCACAAGTATGCGCATGGAGCGGTATGAAAAAGAGTTTTTAGCCAAGACGGGTGTAAAGCTTGTCATCGGCAAAGGCGGCATGGGAGCAAAAACAGCGGAAGGGTGTAAAGACAGCACTGCCGTTCATGCGGTTTTTCCTGGAGGCTGTGGGGTTATCGCTGCGGAACAAGTTGAAAAGATAGTAGATAAAGAGTGGCCAGAATTTGGGATGCCAGAAGCTTTTTGGATCCTTAAAGTCAAAGAGTTTGGACCTTTAATTATCTCTATTGACACGGAGGGTAATAATCTTTTTGAAGCCAATAAATTAGAGTTTCACCAGAAAAAAGAGATATCACTCAAAGAAACAGCCAAAGAGATTGTTTCGATGATCGCTAAAAGTTAGAAACAATAAGAGGCGTGTTATGCGCCTCTACTCGCTTTTATAATTCGCTAAAGTGCTGTTCATACTACGGATAATATGTTCTTTCATCATTTCACATGCTTTCTCGTACTCTTTTTTTTCAAGTAATCTTACAAGATTATCATGCTCAGATAAAGAGATAGTAGCGTACTCTTGTGCGGTTACTAAACGGTTCATGGAAAGTCCATTCCAAAGACTTGAGAGAAAAAACTTGAGCTTTTCACTCTCAGATGCTTCCCAAATTGTCATATGAAAGGCTTGGTTGGCAAGATTATAAGCTTGCGTATCACCACTTTCTTTCGCGCGATGACCTTGTTCATTGACTCTTTTAATTACCTCAAGCGTTGCATCGTTCATGCGTTCACACGCACGTCTTAAGGCTTCGGTTTCAAGCAAAACACGCATCTCATAATGGTCTTTAATCGCTTCAATAGAAATGCCTTTGACGATAGCACAGCGATTTTGACGAAGTTCTAAAAGTCCCTCTGAGGCTAAAATCTGAAAAGCCTCTCTTACGGGTGTACGTGACATACCCACTTGCTCACTGATACTATCAAGCGTGATAGATTGTCCTTGCTGAATACCTCCTGAAAGGATGGATGAGCGCAAAATAGAAGCCACCTGCTCGCGTGCGGGCAACATCTGTACTTTTTGGAGATTTATCATGGATAGACTCTTTAAGTGAGGATTTTGTTTAGTATACCATGACATTGGCTATCTTTTCAAGAAAGTGGCATTAAAACGCCTTATCGTTACATGTAAAGTTTAGAGAATGACACTCCACAGTGTAAGGAGTCTTTGCATATCATAAGCGGCATTGGCTGGACTGGTTGAAGGCAAGGTTGTGATGGATTTACATGTAAAAGGCTCGCACCATTTTTCATAAAGTTTTCCCGCGGTTTTTCCATTAGCAAAAATGCGTTCAATGGAGCTTTGCTGAAGCAAGATTCGAATATCTGATGCTTTGACATCGTGAATACTCGCATCGCTTGAACCTTTGATAGAACACTGCTCGATAACATCCCAAAGTGCAATTTTGTGTTTTGAAAGCAAATCTTTCTTTTCTTCGATGGTGTTTGGCAAAGAAGAGTGTGTCAGTGTGGAGAGAACTTTCCAAAAACGATTGTGCGGATGGTGATAGTAAAAGCCACCCATGCGTGAAGCCACAGAGGGAAATGAGCCTAAGATAAGTATCTTTGAATCGGTGTTGTAAAAAGGAGGAAAAGGATGATGCATATTAGACCTTGGATGGCGGGCAGAGGGGGATTCGAACCCCCGGCAGTGTTACCTGCGGCCGCGTTCCAGGCGACTGGATTAAACCACTCTCCCATCTGCCCAATAAAGAGGCTGAAAGTATAGCTATTTTGTGCTTACGTGGCAATTAATAGTACCCGACACAAATGCCATTGCTGAGATTGATTTTTTTTTCAAAAGGGCTTGGTCCAAAATATTTGCATTTTTCGATATAGATATGGTACTGGTAGTTAAGCCCCAAATCGTCGTAAAACTTTTTGAGATTGACAAATTTGACATCACAGACATCGATGATGTGTAAGGCTTTGTAGATGCACGAGTGGTTGTGTTCTATGAGGTGTGAGGGTGCGAGTCCTGTGTATTTGCAAAAAGCCCCAGATTGTACCATGCCTGTTAGGTCGGTGCACTCTTTTGTAAGCGCTTTGTATTTGGGCAAGATGCTCTCTTTGCGTAAAAAAACCACTCTCGCATCATCAAACTTTGCCGCTTCGACACCTTTCCAGTAGCGATAAGCATTGGAAGAGATGCCTGCAAGAAGGCTTA
>JAGOZL010000130.1 GCA_018058685.1 Sulfurospirillum sp. | reverse complement strand
GTCGTTCTGTTCTTTGCAAGTACCCTTCTTTATTCACAAGCGGCTACTGCAAAAGCGTTGATTCCAAGTGCCCTTCTTTTAGGTGTTTCTCCTTTAACGGTTGTAGCATCGTTTGCCGCGGTTAGTGCTCTTTTTGTACTTCCAACTTACCCTACACTCATTGCAGCGGTCGAGATGGATGACACAGGCTCTACTCGTATCGGTAAATTTGTATTCAACCATCCATTTATTATTCCTGGCGTTATTGCTATCGCACTTTCTGTTGTGTTTGCCTTTATTATTGGTGGTATGATTTTATAAATATGCCTTACGCTATCAAGTCTTTTTTAAGGCTTGATAGCTTTACATGTAAAAACTTTTGGTGCTATAATGCGCCTTAAAAAGAGAACATTTCTATGAAAAAACTGTCCATCTCTCTTCTTGTTCTCCTCTTTTTTAGCACAGCGTCACTTTTTGCGCACGATAAAAAAATCCTTATCATCAACTCTTATCACAAAGGCTTTCAATGGAGCGATGATGTGCTTAGTGGCATGGAAGCAGTTTTTTACAATCACCCTGAGATTACGACCAATATTTTATACATGGACTCTAAGCGTATTAACTCTGAAGCGTACTATGCAAAGTTACGCGAACTTTACAAACTGCAACTCAAAAACCATCAATATGACCTCATCGTTGCTGTTGATAAATTTGCGTATGACTTTCTCATCAAGTATTACCACGAACTTTTTACCGATGAGCCTATTTTATTTACAGGATTAGAGCAATTCTCCGTTGAAGAGATTCGTAAAAAAGGGTTAGAAGATAGGATTTATGGCATTTTAGAAAAACGTGCCATTGGTGAGACCATTCCCATGATCGCCAAGATGATGCCCAGCCTTAAAAAGCTTACTATTATTAACGATGCAAGTGCGAATGGCGATGATTCAGAGCCTTTTATCCAAGAAGCGATGAAAGAACAAGCGGGGCGATTTGAGATTGAGTACATCCGAAAATCAACTTTGAGTGAACTTGAAGAGCGCTTTTCCAAGCCCAATAAAGAAGAAGCTATCTTTTTTATTCGCTTTTACAACGATAAAGATGGCAATCTCTATAAAAACAGCCAAATTGCGCATATGATAGACAACGTAAAGGTTCCTGTCTTCATCACCGACACGCTTTTTATCGGCAAAGGAGCACTGGGTGGGAAACTGGTTCCCATTCAAAGACTAGGGACAGCCACAGGAGAGATGGTTATAGACGTACTGGATAAAAAAATAAATCCTTTACATGTAAAAACATTTGATGAGTATCTCTACCAATTTGATGTCCAGAAAATCAAACAATTTGAAGTCTACCCTAACCCTATCGTACCTGAATTTGAGCTAGTGAATGCACCATTGACATTCTTTGATAAACATCGCCAGCTCATTGATGCGGTTTTTCTTATCTCCCCTTTTCTCGTTTTTTTAATTCTTGGGCTTATTCACAACATTTATCAGCGCATCCAAAGTCAAAAAGAACTGCGTGCCATTGAGCTTCAAAAAAATAAACATCAGCAGTTTATTATCCAACAGTCCAAACTGGCTGAAATCGGCGAAATCTTCTCCTCCATCGCACACCAATGGAAAAACCCACTGGTCGAAATTGCAACCATTGCGCAAGAGCATGTGTACAGTTGCAACGAACAAGGCGATGAAAAAAACAGTCCTTACGTGCATGATATCATGGTGCAAGTGCGCTACATGACGGACACCATCAATGATTTTCAAAAATTTATCATGCCCTCAACCGCCAAAAGTGTCTTTAATGTCCAAGAAGCCATCGAAACCATGATGAAAATTATCAGCCATACTATCAAATACAACTACATTGACGTCAGCATCGATACCACAAAAGCAACCAACTTAAACGTCTTAGGCTATAAAAATGAATTTATGCAAACCCTACTCAACATCGTTAACAACGCTAAAGAACAGATGAAAGAGCTAAGAGAAGCCAAAAAAATCAAACGTGGGCACATCGCTATTCGTATCTATAATAGCTCTAAAAAAGTCATTATTGACATTTGCGATAATGCAGGGGGCATTCCAGAAGAGGCGTTAGCGCATGTCTTTGATGCCTACTTTACCACCAAAGAGCAAGGGCATGGCATCGGTCTTTATATGTCAAAGCTTATTATTGAAGATAAAATGGGCGGAAAAATCCGCGCATCAAACACTTTAACAGGTGCTTGTTTTACTATCACATTAGGAAATGCTGTATGAAAATTTTAGTTCTTGAAGATAACGAACGTTTAGCCCATGTCATCAAAGGGGTTCTTGAAAAAGAAGGCTACAGTGTGGATCTTTTTTTTGACGGCGAAAAAGCGCTTGATGCCCTCAACCACGGATACCACTGTTTTATTTTAGATATCAATGTCCCCTCCATCGATGGACTTTCCATCCTAGAGACAGTACGGTTGTATCATAAAAATATTCCTGCCATCATCATCAGCTCCAACCACGAGTTAGAGAAAATCCAAGCTTCATATGAAATCGGCTGTGATGATTACCTAAAAAAACCTTTTTTCATCTACGAACTCACACAAAAAGTGAAAAAACTCTGCCAACAACCCTCTCAAACACTCTCATTATGGAGTGGTTTTAGTTATGACTACATCAACCATCGCTTGTTTGATTCCAGTGGTGAAGAGATAAAACTGGCTAAAAAAGAGATTTTATTTTTAGACCTTTTCATCAAAGACCGTCACCGTGTCATCAGTTTTAACGAATTGGAAGAGTATGTATGGGAAGGGGAAGACACAAGCGCCATGAACATGCGAGCGCTCATCAAACGCTTACGCAAAAAGCTCCCAGAAGGAGCCATCGTGATGGTTAAAGAAGTAGGATACCGTTTGGGTGAACTATGAAGGATTGCGGTAGTAAAGTTTTGTTTGCCCGCTTTGGTAGGAGCCGTAAAGTTTTTTAAACTCCTTAAAAACTTTTGCCGAGTATGGGTTGTCGTTGATTTTGCCATTGTACGCGTTGATGGCATCTTTGGCATTTTTGTGCTTTTCAAAACAGGTCGCTAAGATATACGCTCCTACTTGAATATTGATTTTTGGGTCAAATAAGTCATAAAACGAGATACCTGCCTTGTCAAGCAAAGGCTTATGAATAGAGTTAATCTGCATAATGCCCGTGTCAAAACGTGGATAATTGTTCGTGTAGAGAAAATGCACCACTTTACTCGCTTCTGCTTTATTTTTACTGCGAATGGCAATAACTTGCGTGTGTTGCTTACTCTCGATGCGATTTTTAGTCAAAAAAGCACTCAAATCTTGCACTTGTTTTGGGGTCATTTTATTAAAACTAAACGCCACCACGTATCGATCCAAATCACTCTCTACCTTTGCGATAGAGTACAAAAGTCTTGGCTCAATCCCATAAATCTTTCCCACTTTCACCCAAATATTTTCGCTATTGGGCGCTCCAAACAGATAAAAAGGAACCAGCAAGAAAAAAAATATTTTTAACACAATGCTTCCTCCTTTTGTTTACATGTAAAAGGATTATAAAAGAAGCTTACTTTATTTCCTATAAAGCTTTTTTTTACACTTTCTTGGTTAAAATGACTTTCTTCTTTTGGGGGGTATATGACTCTGGTGTGCATCACGGCCTTCAAAGCCGATTGGGTGGGCGGTTGACCGTTTGCCGGTAGGTTCGATTCCTACACCCTCTCGCC
>JAGOZL010000129.1 GCA_018058685.1 Sulfurospirillum sp. | reverse complement strand
ATCAAAATTGGCATTAAGGTGCGAAATAGAAATATTTTCACGAAACCCTAAGACATCAATCGTGTAGAAGAGATTTTCCCGTGTGATTGTATCGGGCTGCAAACGCTCACTAATGCTCCCAAATGTTGATAGTGGAACAAGCCCTAACTTGGTCGTAATAAGAACGGCACTTAGTTTTTCAATGCTATTTAGTTCATTATCTTCAATGCTTAACTTTATGGGAATTGCTTGGGTATTTTGAATAGGCAAAGACCCTACATTCACCCCTTTAATTAAAATATTTAATTGGCGGTATACCTGCTCTTGCGTGACTCCAAAATAAGCAAGTTTAGCTTGATCCAATTGCATATCATAGGTTTTCGTGTACAAATCCCATGTTTTAGAGGTATTCACCACCCCTTGTGTCTTTTTCATTGCCTCTTCGTATTCTAAAGCTTTGGCATAGAGTGCT
This sequence comes from Sulfurospirillum sp., assembly GCA_018058685.1. Classification (GTDB taxonomy): domain Bacteria; phylum Campylobacterota; class Campylobacteria; order Campylobacterales; family Sulfurospirillaceae; genus Sulfurospirillum. The sequence continues at coordinate 3,281 of JAGOZL010000129.1, read as the reverse complement.
TCCGTATCTTCACCCATCAACGTGACCGTTACGTTCGCTTTAATACTGGCCAAAGCTGTTGCCCCAGCGTCGCTCACTTCAACACGTTTTATTCCGCCTAGTGTGGCAATCTCTTGACGTAACCCTTCTTGAATTTTCCAAATACTTAACTCTCTTTCAAAACGGTTCACATAATTGGCAATGACACTCAGTTGAGAGGTTGTTCCACCACCAATACCTAAAATACCCGCTTCTGCGCCTATCCATGCCGAGGTTGAAACCAATGGTGCCGCTTTTTGAACTTTTTCTAATACCTCTTTTAAGATAACCTCAGTTTGTGCTAAAGGGGTGTTATCTTCTAAACTCACTTTGATACGAACCGTTCCTGTATCCATAGCAGGCATAAGCTCTTGCCCAACTAAAGGCATTACGATGCGTAAACTCACTCCAAAAAGTACCATAAGCACGGCGATATAACTCAGTGCCACCCATCGTTTCGCAAGAGCTTTTTCATAGGCTTGCACAAAAAAGTCACTAATGCCACGGTTAAAAACATGGCTAAATCGCGTAAACCATGCTTCAATCGTTTTGATGATAGGATTTTGCCATGCAAGTACATGTAAGGAAATAAGAGGTACAAACGTAATGGAAACGATGTATGAGGCGATCAGTGCCAACAAAAGTACCCCGATCAAAGGACCAAAGACCGTTTGAGGATAATCGCCTACAAACAAAATGGGGGAAATGGCTATCATGGTCGTGAGCGTTCCTGAAAAATCAGCAAACATAATTTCACTGGTTCCCTCATGTACTGCAAGTCGAATAGGCTTTTTAAGTTCACTAAAATGGCGTTCAATGTTTTCAACAACCACCACTGTGTCATCGAGCAAAAGCCCTAATGCTAAAATAACACCTGTTAAGGTAATCACATTAAATTCGATTCCTAAAAGGTACATCAGTGCAATGGTGGAGAGATACACCATTGGAATCGTTAAAAAGACAACAATGATTTGTCGAACCGAAGCTAAGAAAAGAAACACAACCAACATCGACATAATAATCGCATCTCGCAATCCTTCAATCATATTGCTGGTACTTTGTTCAATAATGCTCTTTTGACTATCGGTGATTTCAAAATGAAGGGTCCCATACTCTGCTTGAAGCTCTTTCATCGTGCTTTCAACGCGTTCGATAACATCCAAAACCCCAACATCACTGCTTCGCTGAATGGAGAGTGCCACAGAGGGTTTAGCATTCCCATAATAAAGGGCTTGCCCCAAAGGAACCTCAAAACGAATCTTGGCAATATCGTGAAGGGTGAGGTTGTTTTTAATCGCAATTGCCCCTAAATTTGCAATACTCTCATGGGTATTGGTGCTTTTAAGAATAAAACGTTCTTGGTCATTTTCCACAACACCAATGGCATAATCTTTAAGCGCTCCACGTAAAAGCACCAAAAGCTCTTCCATGCTAATAGCCAATGTATCCAAACGCTTTTTAGATACCTCTAAGCGAAGCTCTTTGGTATAACCACCAAAGAGTTCAACATTAGAAACCCCTTCTATTTTCAAAAGTTTTATTTTAATCTCATCTTGAGAGAGCTGGCGAATCTCTTCAAGGGCTAAATGTGGTGAACTCACGCCAATAACCATGACAGGAGCGGTGGTTTGAGTGATTTTATAAATGATGGGCTCAGGAAGTTCAGGAGGAAGTGTTCGCTTGATGGCATCAAAACTATTTTTGACATCGCTGATGGCCTCTGCCATACTTTTACCGTACTCAAACTCTACTTTAATGATAGAGACTTCATCGTTGGTGGATGAATACACACGCCTCACTTTTTCAAGCGTATAGAGCTCTTTTTCTATCGGAACAACAATGGTGGAAGCGATATCTTTAGCTGACATCGATGGAGAGGGAACAATAAGGGCTACTTCAGGACGATTGGAATTGGGGAAAAGATCGCGTTTGATATTGATGTACCCGTAGATTCCCATGCTGACAAACACTGCTAAAAAAGAGAAGATAAAATAAGGCCTTGCAAGAATTTTGGAAACAAGACTACTCATAAGGAACCACATGTGTACTAAAAGTTTTGTACGCCAAAAGTTGCGATAGTTTAGAAGCATGGACCAAAGCGACAGGGTGTTCTAGGCTTTCGTGGATAAGAATGTGTTGGGAGTCTTTTCCTAGCACTGTGACAGATTGCTTTATAAAAACACCATTCTTGAAAAGCATTACATAAGCACTCTTTCCATCATAGGAAAGTGCTTTGGCAGGCACAAGTGTTCCAGATACCTTTTGTTTCTCAATCACCACATCTAGAAGCACGTCGGATGGCATGGCTATTTTAAAAGGATGGGATTTAATTTTAAATTGATAATTTTGCGCAACAGGAAGAATGCTCTGAACAGTACTTTGAATCCCTTGAACCAAAAGTGTGTCTTTTGTGGCTATCTCATGTTGAGCATCCACAAGTATCTCAACGATTTTAGTATGAGAAGAGAGTTGTATCATGGGCTTGGAAGGGGTACTATTTTCTCCCTTTTCAACCCATACTTTTTCAATGACACCATCCATAGGTGCTCGCACGGTATAATAGCTACGATTTTGTATCAGTGCTTGACGCTCTGTTATCACTTGCGCTAAGCTTTGCCCTATTCCACTGCGTTTGGTGCTTGTTTTGTCTAGCATTAAAGCACTCTCATCCAGAAACTCTTCTGAAATTGCCCCAGCATTGAAGAGTTTTTGATTGGAACTGTGTTTTTTATGTGCAAGCGTTTCTTCAAGAAGGGCATTACTTTTTTGAATCTCAAGCTCTTTTTGCTTTAAAGAAAGGGTTGTAATTTTACTCTCAAGCTCAGAATCATCAATGCCCAAAAGAATATCTCCCTTGCGAACAGACTGCCCCTCATACGCATCTAAATGTTGGATCAACCCTGAATAGCGTGTTGAAAGCTGAATACTTTTTTCAGGCTTTAACTGCCCGATGTAGGAAAATTTCGGGACGATTTCCCCAACTTTTGGCATAACCACATTTACATGTAATGCACTTTGCATGGGTATAGACGCTTCGTCTAAAGCATTTTTTTTATCACGTATCAGCTTCCATCCACCCAAAACCACGGCAATGGCTACCAGTAACAACAGACTTTTTTTCATTTATTGCTCCATTACATAGGCCCATTCAAAGCCTGCTATCATTTGATTGTACCCTGCATCAATGAGTGCCAAAAGAGTGTTGGCTTCATCATTTTGCGCCTTTAAGCGATCAAGTGCTGTTGAACGCCCCTCGTCGTATT
>JAGOZL010000128.1 GCA_018058685.1 Sulfurospirillum sp. | reverse complement strand
CTCTTGCACCGTCACCAATGGCGCAGACACGGGTGTGAGAAGCTATATCAATGGTGCGTCTAAGCGAGGGGCAAAAGTCATCGTAGCAGGCTGTGGAGCGATGAGCAAGGGCGAGAGCCTTTTTGCACAAAATAAAGTCTTTGGTGTCATGGGACACTCTGAAAAAGAGCACATCAACTCTCTTTTGAAAAATGACACACCTTTTTTTCAAATCGGTGACTTAACCTCGTTGGATGAAACCATTGTCGAAGAGTACGCAGGAAAAACCAAAGCCTTTATCAAAATCCAAGAGGGGTGCAATTTTAGATGCAGTTATTGTATCATCCCTTATGTCAGAGGCAATGCTAGAAGCCAAGATGAAACCAAAATCATCGAACAAGTAAGTAAATTAGCGCTCAATGGCTATGGAGAATTTGTCTTAACAGGCACAAATATAGGCAGTTATGGCAAAGATAAAGGAAGCTCGCTGGGCAAACTTGTACAGCGTTTAGGTGCTATTAGAGGGGTGAGGCGTATTCGTCTTGGAAGTATAGAACCTGTGCAGATTGATGAGAGTTTTCGCGAGATCTTGAGCGAGCCTTGGCTTGAGCGACATTTACATGTAGCGCTTCAACACACTTCAAAAACAATGCTAGAGCTGATGCGAAGGCGTAACCATGTTGAACGTGACTTGGAACTTTTTTTAGAACTAAGCGAAAAAGGATTTGCTTTAGGGACAGATTTTATCACGGGACATCCAGGGGAGAGTGAAGCGATTTGGGAAGAGGCGTATCGTACCTTAGAACACTTTCCATTGACGCATCTTCATGCCTTTACTTATTCTAAGCGTGATGGCACGCCCTCAAGCACGATGAAACCTGAAATCAAAGGCGATATCGCTAAAGAGCGCCTAAAAAGCATCGAAGCTCTCATCGAAGCTAAAAACCTCGCTTTTCGCCAAAAACAGCACGCAACACCGCTTGAAGTTTTAGTCGAAGAGGAAAAGAAAGGTCTTTTTAGCGGATACGACCAATTTTTCAACAAAGTCCTCATCCATTCACAACGAGACGTGCTCAAAGAGTGGGTTAAAATCGAGGCATATGATGTTCAAAAGGAAGCCAATGTTGCCCATTTTTAAATCTCAAAAACTAATGCTCTCTTTAATGGCATTTACTTTACTGACTATCCTATTGACCTTTGGCTACTTGCGTATTGGAGCAAGCACTATTGATTTGCCGACCTACCACGCTTTGTTAGAAAGTGGTACGATTCACAAAGCTGTCGTTGAAGAAAACGAAGTCACCCTCTATGCGACCCAAGAGCGCTATGTCATTATTAAAGATGGTATTGACATCGGTGAGCTTTTAAAAAAAGTACCTATTGAAGTGCATAAGAGCAATCCTTTGGTGCAAGATTTGATTTTGCTAGGTATATTAGCTAGCATCATGGTGATGCTCCTTTTTTATGCTAAGAAACGAAGAAGTGCCGAGCTTTTAAAAGAACAAGAGCTCAACCAAAAAGCATACGCATTTGATCCTTTTGGCGCAAGTGTCATACGCCCTGTGCGTTCCCCTGTGAGCTTCAAAGATGTCGCTGGCATCAAAGATGTCAAAGAAGAGCTTGAAGAAATCGTCGATTTTCTTAAAAATCCTCTCAAATACAAGCGTTATGGCATCACGCTCCCACGCGGTGTTTTACTCGTAGGTCCTCCAGGGGTGGGTAAAACGATGATTGCAAAAGCAGTTGCGGGAGAGGCGAGTGTGCCTTTTTTCTACCAAAGTGGCGCGACATTTGTACAAATCTATGTGGGCATGGGCGCTAAAAGAGTCAAAGAACTTTTTTCTCAAGCCAAAGCCAATGCCCCTGCCATTATCTTTATAGACGAAATTGATGCAGTGGGTAAAGCCAGAGGCGGTATGCGCAACGATGAACGTGAGTCCACGCTCAACCAACTTTTAACCGAGATGGATGGTTTTGAAGACAGCACGGGTGTCATCGTCATCGCTGCGACCAATAAAATCGAAGTCATCGATGAAGCACTGCTTCGCTCAGGCAGATTTGACAGACGCATCTTCATCTCATTGCCTGATAAAAACGACCGACAAGAAATCCTCAAAGCTTACCTTCGCAACAAACCCACCGATGTCAACGTCGAAGAACTTGCCACCATGAGTGTCGGTTTTAGCGGTGCAGCGCTTGCAACACTCGTCAATGAAGCGGCTATCAACGCACTAAGACGAAACTCAACGTTGATAGAACTCAGTGATTTTATGGCGGTACGTCAAAAAGTGTTGATGGGTAAAACCAAAGTGTTAAGCTTCTCAGAAGAAGAGAAAAAAATCCAAGCGCTTTACCAAGCGGCAAAGGCTTTAAGTGCTTATTGGTTTGAAATTGATTTTGACAAAATAACCATCGTCAACGACCGACTCAAAGATATGGACAGAGAAATCGAGTCTAAAACTCAAATGCTCTCGAAAATCAAGGTCTATCTTGCAGGCAGTGGCGCTACCAAAATCACCTATAATGAAAAATTTTCCAACGCAACCGAGGACTTAACCAGAGCCATCGAAATAGCCAAACAGATGGTCGAAGTTTATGGTATGGGTGAGAAAATGCTTCCGCATGAAAACGATGTTTTGCTCATCTTGGAAAATGCCCAAAAAGAGATAGAACACTTCCTTGAGGGCATGAGCAAAGCACTTAGTGCTATCTCTGATGAACTTTTAGAAAAAGAGAGTATCACCAAATCTCGCATCAAAGAAATCATGGATGAAATACTTTAACGGCTTTTGCCTCCAAAATGAAGAGGCTCTTTTTGAGCCTTACCTCATCCAAAGCGACTTTACCGTAGCTGGATTTAGTTATGGCGCTATCAAAGCAGTCCAATACGCCTTTACATGTAAAACCCGAATCGACACCTTACAACTCTTTTCACCTGCCTTTTTTGAGGATAAAGATGCTAAATTTAAAAAGCTCCAAACCCTCTCTTTTGCTAAGAATAGCGATGCTTATACACAAAATTTTATGCAAAATTGTATATATCCATCAACGCTTGACCTACAACCTTTTTTCCACAAAGGAAGCAGTGAAGAACTTCACGAGCTCTTACACTACACATGGGACGAGTCATGTTTGCACACATTAAAAGAGCGAGGCATCACCATCGAAGTGTATGTCGGTGAATGTGACACCATCATAAATTCTTTACATGTAAAAGATTTTTTTGTGAAATTTGCAACGGTGTATTATTTCAAGAAAGTAGGGCATTGTTTATGTTAGATTTTCAAGCGATTCTTGAAGAGATAGCACATGAGATAAAACCTTTTTTAAACGAAGGAAAAGTGGCAAGCTACATTCCTGAACTTGCCAATGTCATGCCAACACATTTTGCGATGTCTTTGGTGTGTGTTGATGGAAGAAGCTTTCATGTGGGAGATTATGAGAAGCGTTTTTCGATTCAGAGTATATCCAAACTTTTTACGCTGGCTATGGCGATGCAACGCGCCGATGAGACCATTTGGGAGCGCATCGGCAAAGAGCCTTCAGGAACGCCTTTTAACTCACTCATCCAACTCGAATACGAAAATGGCATCCCCCGCAATCCTTTTATCAACGCAGGTGCATTGGTCGTTACCGATATTATTTTGACTCACCTAAAAGACGCTCATGCCAGCGTGTTGGAGTTTTTGCGTACACTCACCCAAAAAGATGACATCAACTTTGACTTTCACGTCGCCAAATCAGAAGCGACTACGGGGTATCGAAACCAAGCTATGGCAAACTTTCTTAAAAGCTTTGGTAACCTTGAAC
>JAGOZL010000051.1 GCA_018058685.1 Sulfurospirillum sp. | reverse complement strand
CTCACAAAATGGCTGTATTGCTAATCGCGATAAAATCTTGGAAGATTTCAAAGCAATGGAAGTTGCAAGCAGTGAACTTTTTAGACTCATGGAACAGATGGTTTTTCAAAAACACGCACAAAGAGCCTGATAAAGGCTCTTTAAATCAGTGCTTGTAAGGTTTTGATGTTAGCTTCTATCGCATCGTCTTGGTAAACAGCACTAATCACCGAATACATTGCGATATCATACTGTGAAACTTTCATGATATTGCTCGTATTAATGCCGCCAATCGCACAAATAGGAACTTTTAACTGCTTTTTTGCCTCTTCTAAGACGCTCAAAGGAACAACCTTGGAATGCGGTTTGGTAGGAGAGGGAAAAAACGAGCCAAAGGCAACATAGTCCGCTCCTAAGGCTTCGTATTTTTTAGCACGTTCTATATCGCCATAGCACGAAACACCGATGATTTTTTGCTCACCTAATATAGCGCGTGCTTCTTCAAAACTCACATCATCTTCGCCTACATGTAAACCATCAGCGTCTATTTTGTGCGCTAAGGAGAGTCTATCATCAATAATAAACAGTGCGTTATAGCGATGGCACAATGCTTGCAAGGCTTTACATGTAAATTCGGCTTGCTCATCGCTTGCGTATTTGTCCCGAAACTGAATCACGCTTACACCCGATTGGAGGACACGCTCCATCTGCTCTAAAATAGTTTTTTGCGGTGTTAAATGTGCATCGCTCAAAACATAAATTCCTTGAAGTAAGGCTTTTTTGGACATCGTTCATCCCTTTTTTTTAAAGAATTGTACAGGCTCATGGCTTAAAACAGTAACCTCTTTGTAATCAATTCATCTTACACTTTCGCACACTATTTTTAGGAAAGACCATGCCATCAACTCTAACTTTATTGTTAAAAAAACTCTCCATTACCAAGCGTTTTGCTCTTGGATTTGCCACGATGTTTCTCTCACTGAGTGTGATGGGGATTTTGTATGGATTAGGTTTTTTTCACAATCTTCACTTTTTTGACAAACAAATCAACCAAAGTCACCTTTTACAACAAAGCATTGAAAAGACCATCACGGTTAATCAAGAGACTGTCACAACGTTTGATGCCCTTGAGGCAAAATCTTCGCACGTTGGAACGCTCTATAACGACTTGGCAAAGCTTCGACTCATTCGGCATGAACTCTCCACGCTCAATTTCAAGCCATCCCAACAACGCAAACTAGAACGCTTGGTCGATGAGCTTTTAGCGTGGCAACAAACCCCCACAGGACAACACCCTTTCATCGAGCCTTATGCCAAGCAATTTACCATTCTTGCCAACCTTTTAAAAAATGAGCCTGAGCTCTCCGTCGTTCGAGATATCGGCTTGGTCATCGAAGATATTACCGATAAAGTGACCGAAGAAGCCCTTTCTTTTAACAGCTACGCTAAGCAAGAGATGGAAAAGATGAAGCAAAGCCTCACCCATGTCAATCAAAACCTTTTAGAAGATGAACGCCACCTCTCATCCAACGTTGAAGCCCTCGTAAAATTAGAGCAAAGCCAGTTTGAGCAAGCAACTTATCTTAGTATCTCAACCATCGTTTTTTTGATGACCTTAGCACTCATGGCGCTGATGGTCAAACTTATCGTTGCTGATACGCAACGCCTTAGAAACTTTTTCCAATCCGTCATCCATGACCCAAAACATATTGACCTGCGCCAAAGCATCACACCGCTTAAAGGCAGTAAAGATGAGATGGACTGTATCGCAAGAGTGATTCGCAATGTGTTTGAGAGTGTCGAAGAGACAGTATCGCGTGTCTCCTCCATCACTCAAGGAACACACCACAGCGCTCAAACCTTGCATAAAACCTCTCAAACCCTCATGGGGACAATTCATGCGCAAGAAGGTAGCATCGATGTGATGCGCCAACCCATCGCCACACTCAAAGAGACCTTGCATCATGCCGAAGAGATGAGTGAACAAACTCGCAATGTTTTGATGCAAAATATCGAAGTGATGGAACAGTTTATCGGTGGGTTTGAACAACTCTATAAAGATGTGCATGAGAGCAGAAAAGAACAAGAAGAAGTGAGCACACAGATGAAAACGCTTACCCATCATGTACAAGAGATGAAAACCGTGCTAAATCTTATCGACGATATTGCTGACCAAACAAACCTCTTAGCACTCAATGCTGCTATAGAAGCCGCACGTGCAGGTGAACACGGACGAGGCTTTGCGGTGGTTGCCGATGAGGTGCGAAAATTAGCCGAGCGTACACAAGAGAGCCTCAGTCAAATTGATGGTATCGTCAAAATCATCACCTCGGGCGTTGAACACAATGCCTCACGTCTGCATCATGTCGCTCACTTGATGGACACTACCACAAACAACATGCAAGGACTCTCAACGCTGGCTTCGCACACCAAACATGAAGTTTCACACTCTTTACACGTTGCCAACAGTGCGATGGAGCTTTCCAAAACCGTCAGTCTCAATGTCAACACGCTCATCACTCAGATGCAAGACTCTTTAGCACTCAGTGTCACCAACCGAGGCAATGCACAAGCGCTTTTAAGCGTTTCGCATGAACTCTTTGAGCTCTCACACACGCTCACACAAGCCCTTTCCAAATTTAAGCACGATGAAGCACTTTTACATGTAAAGGCTGATACCCAATTACCCGTGATTGCGCTCGCCGCATAACCTTCGTTTTTTACATGTAAAAATTTAGAAAGTAGCGTGCTTGCAATGTGGCAAGCGCACTACTTTTTTTAAGCTTTTTCTAATTTATGTTGCTCTAATATATGAATAATTGTTCATATGAACATTAATAATTATTTGGAGTCTGCTATGAGTGATGAGTTTTGCAGTTGTGAACTGATACACGAAAATATTATTGAGAATGTGAGGCAAAAAATGCCTCAAGAAGAAAAACTTTATGACTTAGCCGAACTCTTTAAAGTATTTGGGGACACCACACGTGTGAAGATTATCTCAGCCCTCTTTGAAGCCGAACTGTGTGTATGCGATATTGCTGAACTTTTAACCATGAGTCCCTCCGCTATCTCTCATCAACTGCGTGTCCTTCGTCAAGCACGACTTGTGAAACACCGAAAAGAGGGAAAAGTGGTCTTTTACTCACTCGATGATGAACACATCAAACACATCTTCAATGAAGGTTTAACACATATCTTAGAGCAAAGGGCATAGCCATGCAATTTTCAAAAAACGCTCCACAATCTTGCGAAACAACGGCGCAAAGTTGTTGCACACGGTGCAAACCTGCTATTCCTGAAGTTCACGACCACCACGATGAACATCACTCTAGCGTTTTTGACGATGCAAGTTTAAAAGAGATGCTAAGGTCGTGGCATTTCATCACGTTTTGTATCGGAACGGGACTTTTTATCATTGCCCTACTCATGGATGAAAGCCATCCTTTGATGTTTTGGACGTACCTTCTTAGCTTTTTGCTCATCGGTGGTGAAATTCTGACTATGGCACTCACCAATCTTTTCAAAGGAAAACTCTTTGATGAAAACTTCTTGATGGGACTTGCTACCGTGGGTGCTTTTAGCATCGGTGAGTATCCTGAAGGTGTTTCGGTGATGCTTTTTTTCCGTGTTGGTGAGTTTTTTCAAGACTTAGCAGTAGCTCGTTCACGCAAATCCATCACCAAACTCATGGACATTCGTCCCGACTTTGCCAATGTACAAACAACAGAAGGTGAGCAAAAAGTCTCTCCTAGTGATGTATCATTGCACAGTCGCATTATCATCAAGCCGGGTGAAAAAATTCCTCTTGATGGTATCATCATAGAAGGGCGCTCTACGCTTGACACCTCTGCGCTCACAGGAGAATCCCTCCCCAAAGAGGTGAGCCAAGGTGCAGAAGTTCTCTCGGGAAGCATTAATAAAACGGGTCTCCTCATCGTTGAAACCACCAAACTCTTTGCAGACTCTACAGTCTCTAAAATTTTAGATTTGGTTCAAAATGCCAGCAGTAAAAAAGCTAAAACAGAGCAATTCATTACTCAATTTGCCAAATACTACACCCCTTTTGTCGTTATTTCTGCAGCATTTTTAGCATTATTGCCACCCCTTTTAATACAAGATGCTCTCTTGAGTGACTGGTTTAGACGTGCGTTGGTCTTCTTGGTTGTCTCATGCCCATGCGCTTTGGTTGTTTCCATTCCTTTAAGCTTTTTTGGAGGTATTGGAGGTGCATCAAAAAACGGTATCTTGGTTAAAGGTGGAAATTTTCTTGAAGCACTTAACAGCGTCGATACAATCGTCTTTGATAAAACAGGAACGCTGACCAAAGGTATCTTTAGTGTCACATCCATCACAGCGCTTCAAGGACACACACAAGAGGATGTTTTACGATTTGCCGCCTTAGCTGAGATGCACTCAAACCACCCTATCGCTCTTTCCATCAAACGCGCGTACACTAAACCACTTCATGAGACAGTCACTTCCTATGAAGAACTCGCAGGTTATGGGGTTAAAGCACATATTGATGGTAAAACGGTTCTTGCGGGCAATGATAAACTCCTTCTTGAGCACGCCATCACTCACACCCCACTTCAAACACCTGATACGGTTGTGTATGTCGTTGTTGAAGACGTATTGGCAGGCTATCTTACCATTGCAGATGAACCTAAAGAAGATAGTGTAAGCGCTATTTTAGCCCTTAAAGCGCTGGGCATTAAAGAGATTGTAATGCTCACAGGAGACAACCACGCTTCGGCTCAAAAAGTTGCCGCAGCACTAGGCATTACTCACGTTGAAGCAGAACTCTTACCGCATCAAAAAGTACAAAAACTTGAAGAGATTATGGCACGTAAAAATGGTACAGGCAAAACTATCTTTGTAGGTGATGGTATCAATGACGCACCCGTACTGGCACGCTCTGATATTGGCATTGCCATGGGAGGAGTAGGTTCAGATGCTGCCATTGAAGCTGCTGATGTGGTCATCATGACTGATGAGATTAGCAAAGTAGCCACCGCTCTTAAAATCGCTCAAAAAACACATGTCATCGTCTGGCAAAACATCATCTTCGCTCTGGGTGTCAAAGGAGCTATTCTTATCATGGGTGCATTTGGCATCGCGACGATGTGGGAAGCGGTTTTTGGCGATGTGGGCGTTGCACTTATCGCCGTTTTAAACGCCACACGCGTACTCAATCATAAATAATCTTTTCGAAAGCCCTTGTCACAAAAAGGGCTTTCCTCTTCCTTTTCAAGTCTGCTTAAAAAATAATCACCCTTGTCACATTTTTAAAACATTTTTCACAAGAGAATGTGATAAAATTAATCATATATAAAATGGGCAAAGGTGGTAAGTCATGGTTGAGTCACAAAGTCCACTTTACGATGCATTTAAAGGCATCCTAAGTACAATTGATAAGGAACGCACGCAAGAGCTTCTCTCTTACATGAGAACAGAAGCAATTAACTTTAACCTTTTCAAAAATGGAGAATTTATCGAGCGAAAATTTCCGTTTGATATTGTCCCTCGTATCGTTAGTGCAAGCGAATTTGCCTACCTTGACAAAGGTATCAAACAACGCATCTACGCACTCAATCTTTTTTTAGAAGATATCTACAGTGAGCAAAAAATCATTAAAGATGGCATCATACCTCCTGATTTTGTTTTCTCTTCCAAAGCATACTTACCAGAATTTCGCAACACACCTGTGGCTAAAAATATACGCGTACACATCAGTGGGATTGATCTTGTCAAAAATACCGTCGGTGATGGATGGGTCGTTTTAGAGGACAATCTTCGTGTCCCAAGTGGTGTCAGCTACCCACTTTCGCTTCGTAAACTAACCCGCAAAGTTTTTCCAGAATTTTTTGAAAAGCTTTCCATTGAAAAAGTACTTGACTACCCGCAAATTCTTGCCAAAACAATGAATCATGTCAATACAGGCGGTCTAAATGTCATCTTAACACCCGGACGTTACAACTCTGCTTTTTACGAACACTCTTATCTTGCCAAAGAAAGTGGCGCTATTTTGGCTACGGGAGAAGACTTGTTTGTCGAAAAAGATAAGCTTTACCTCAAAACATTCGCTGGGAAAAAAGCACGTGTGGGAGCGGTGTACCGAAGGCTTGATGATGACGCACTTGACCCAAAAGCCTTTAACCCACAATCCCTCATTGGTGTTTCTCATATCACACAAGCGTATCGTGCTGGCAATGTTGCGCTGATGAACAGTATCGGAAATGGCATCGCCGATGATAAAGGCATTTATTACTTTGTTCCTGAGATGATTCGTTACTACATGGGGGAAGAGCCTATTTTACAAAATGCCCCAACGTACTTAGCTTTTTTTGAAAAAGATAGAAACCATATCTTGCAAAATATGCGCACTTTGGTCATCAAAGATGTTGCCGAAGCGGGAGGTTATGGGGTGGTTTTTGGTTCAAAACTCTCAAAACCTGAACGAGAAAAACTCAAAGATGCCATTGTGGCAGAACCTAGACGTTTTATTGCCCAAGAGGTGATTGAGTTTTACGACATCGAATGTTACGACGTTACCAAAGGGTTTGTCCCTCACAAAGCAGATCTTCGTATGTACTCTTTGTTTGGTGAAGAGATTGTTGTTTGGCCAGGAGGATTAACGCGTTTTGCGATGGATCCAACCAGTTACATCGTCAACTCATCGCAAGGTGGGGGATTTAAAGATACTTGGGTTTTAAAGGAGAGCAAATGATCCTCATTTCACCTCAAACAGCACAAAATCTCTATTGGATGGGACGTTACATTCAACGAGCAGAAAGTATGACACGGCTTATTATCACAACCTTTGATGAGATGTTGGATAAAAATCCTTTGGAAGCACATCAGTTGTATGAAAAATTAGGGCTGGATTTACACTTTAACTCCCCGCATGATTTTTTACGTAAAAGCCTTTTTGATTTGGAGCATGTCAGTCTCATCACTACCATCAACAATGCTCGTGAAAATGCTGTTTTGACGCGCTCTTCACTGCCAAATCGTATGTTTAGTCGCATCAACGCACTGTATCTAAAATACCAAGCAGAACAAGAAACGGCTAAAATTTCACTTTTCTGGCTCGAATCTACGTTGCAAGAACTTGATGCCATTTGGGGAAATTTGGATTTAACCTTGATTGAGGCTAAAGAGACACCCTTTATCAAACTGGGCAAAGTCATTGAGCGGATGGATTTGAACATTCGGCTTTTTGATAGTATTGAAGCGACTCTTTTAGATGTTGAAAAACTCAATATTATCGCAGAACAAATACGCCCTAACCATAAAGCTTTTTCCCTCTCCTCAAGCAACAAATACAAAGCGCTCACTAAAATCAACCATTTTTATGACACTCTCGCACTTTCACGCGAAAATAACTAAGGAATAAAGAGCATGATTGAAGAGGTTTTTCACGTTAAATTACCCGTCAATGAATCACTAAGTCTAAAACGAAACCGTTTTTCACCCCCTGATATCACACAATCAACAAGGCGCATTTCCATTGTTACGGGCATACACGGCGATGAGTTAGAAGGACAATACGTCTGTTATCTTCTCGCCAAATGGCTAAATGAAAATCCTGAGAAAATCAAAGGTATCGTCGATATCTATCCTTCGATGAATCCCATGGGTATTGATAGTATCACGCGAGGATTCCCCTTTTACGATGTGGACATCAACCGAGCCTTTCCGGGAGGCACGTCTGATTTTTTACCCGCACAATTGGCACATGCGATTGTGGAGAGCGTTAAGGGCAGTGATTTTGCCATTGATATCCATTCAAGCAATATCTTTTTGCGCGAAATTCCTCAAGTGCGTATCAGTCGCTCAAATGCTGATGAGTTAGTCCCTTTAGCGCAAACCTTAGGCATTGATTTTATTTGGGTGCATGATGCTGTTACCGTTTTGGAGTCAACCTTTTCACATGCCCTCAACACCCTTGGAACGAAAACGTTGGTTGTCGAGATGGGCGTGGGGATGCGCATCACCCAATCGTACGGCGAGGATTTAACCCAAGGCATTCTCAATTTAATGGCACATGCAGACATTATCGACAACCCCATAAGCGTTACATGTAAAACCTCTGTTTCAACCCTAAATTCAACTGTTCATTTCATCAATGCCTCATGTGCGGGTGTTTTTGTACCCACATTAGAACACAATGTTACGGTGATAAAAGGCGAAAAACTTGGAGAGATTATCGACCCTCTTTTAGGCATTATTAAAGAGTCAGTTATAAGCCCTTGTGATGGCTTACTCTTTACGATACGAGATTATCCTGTGGTCTATGAAGGCTCGCTCTTGTCACGTATTTTGGAAGACAACGTTGGAGGTAAGATATGAGAGAAGAGACCTTATTTGAAATTGGCTCGTTAAGCCGAGAGCCATTAAGGGTTAAAGGGTTTCGCTTTGGCACACCCGATGCAACGCCATCGTGCGTTATCGTAGGTCCTATGACGGGCAATGCGATTGACCAACTCTGGATAGCTTCAAGACTTGTGCGCTTTTTACGCCAACAAGAGCTTTCCAACGCAGGGTTTGTCAAAGGGGAAATTTTAATCGTCCCGACGGTTAATCCTTACTCTTTTAATATGGGAAAAGCATTTTGGCCACTGGATAACACCGACATCGATGTCATGTTCCCTGGCTACAACCAAGGTGAGACCACCCAACGCATCGCCGCACGTCTTTTTGAACACACCAACAATTATGACTATGCTATTTTACTGGAAGCGAGAAAAGATCATTCCGAGTGTATTCCGTATGTCAAAGTACTCCAATCAAACGCGCAATATGTTGAAGAAGCGCGCGATTTTGGTTTGGATTTTATTCACCTAAAAGAAGTTACACCCTCCGATACTGTCTCTATTAATTATAACTGGGATATTTGGAATGCCAAATCGTTTTCAATTCTCTCGGGGAAAAAAGGCACGCTTCGCAAGATGGAATCTGCCAAAGTGATAGACGCCATTATTCGCTTTTTAAGTAAAAAAGGCTTAATTGATTACACCGTGTTTGAGGGCTCTCGTGGCAATATCGTGAGCACTGAGGATATTGCTATTGTGAAAAGCAACAGTGCGGGATTGTTTGATAGCTTAGTGGTGGTAGGCGATACCGTCTTACACGGACAACCGATGGCTCGTATTTACAACGCGCTCGATGGCACACTCATGCAAACCATTGTATCGCCTTGTGATGGGGTCATTACCTGTCGTTACGACTACCCTTTAATGTTTCAAAATGCTGTTGCATATCGCATTGCGCAAGTTTCAACAAAAAAAGAGCCTCAAGACTAGTTCATACTTCGGCGCACGTCAACACTAATACTCAGTTGACTTGCGCCACTACTGAGCACCACGCCCTTAAGCGGTGCAACATCATTATAATCTCTTCCATACCCTAGAAGAATGTGTTGAGAATGTGGGACAATGTTGTTCGTTGGATCAAAATCTATCCACCCAACCGTAGGGATAAACAGTGATACCCACGCATGAGAGGCATCAACCCCAAACAACTTCTCTTCTCCTTTTGGTGCTACAGTTTCGATATACCCACTCATATACCGAGCAGGCAATCCAATAGAGCGCAATGCCGCAATGGCAAAATGCGCAAAATCTTGACACACCCCTTTTTTGCTTTCAAACACCTCATCAACGGATGTACTCACATCGCTCACTCCAACAATAAACGCAAAATCAGCATACATGCGTCCCATAAACTCTATTAATGCATCAAAAATGTTTCGATGTGGTTCAAAAGAAAGACGTGCGTACGCTTCAATAGCAGGGCTGGCTTTGGGAATAAGCTCGGAGTCGCACACAAAGAGTTTTGCCAACAACTCTTCCCGTTCAACAGGTGCAAGTAACTCTAAGGCTTTCGCATACGTTATGGTATTTTCTTTAACAAGCCGAAGATGCTCATCGATGGCTTTAGGAAAAAGCTCAACACGAGAACGTCCTATGACACTTAAAGATTGGTGTCCTTTGCGAATTAAGAGATGATTATTGGTGTTGCCAAAGATGTCAACAAAAAAGTTTTTTTCATAACCAACAGGCTCAACCTCCATAGAAAAATCCAATAAACGCTGAAAAGGGGTATTGCGCGGTTTGAGCCGTGCAATATTGTGGCTAAAGGTGACGACGGATTGGTAGGTGAAGGCACTTTTGTGGTAGATTTCATATATCATGGCTTACTCATCGTGGTGTGAAAAATAGGTTTTACAAAACTCTAAAGAGCATTGTGCAAAAAGTTCTGAGAGATTGGATAAGAGAAGTTCCAACTCAGTATACAGCAAGCTTTCATCACCTAAGTGTACCAAGGTTTCTAATTTGGCAAGTTTAAGTAACGCGTGTGCTTTAAAAATAGGCTCTTCATACGAGGAGAGATACTTTTTTGCTTTAGGAAGCACTCTAAAATCACTTAAAAGCTTACTGCACATATACAATAAAGATTTTGAAAAACGACTGTTAAGCAGTAAAAATTCCACCACATTTTCAAGTTGGAGTGAACTTTTATAGTGAGTACGATACGCATTAAAGCTTTCACACGAATGCAATAATGCTTCCAACAAATCATACGTAAGCGACTTATCAAGTTTTACACACACCATGGCTCGCATCTTGGCTATGAGCATTAAAGACTCTTCGATACGAAACCCGATATCGTATAAAATGCGCCCTTGCTCTTTCATCATACTCTCTTTCACAAGCTCTTTATACGCCATGGAGTAGATGAGAACTTTATCCAGTTCACTCGTATAAACATGGTGAGAGTGTGTTGATTTTCGGGCAAAAAGATTCCACTCTTTGTACATTTTGTCAAACAGTTTCCACGACTCCATCTCTAAAAGATTTTTAACGCTGATGTGCGCGTTGGAGAGCATCTGCATGTTATAAGAAAGCGTTCCTTGCCTGTGAACATCTTTCATTAATGAGTTTATCTCCAAAAGCGTATTAAACTGCTCATTTTGCTCTAAAAATCCAGGATAGGTCATGCTAAGATGGGTGAGTGTTGTTTGCAAGATGAGATGAACTTCATGGGTAGATGTTTCTTCAAGGCGCTGAGAATAGGCCATCTTTTTTAACACATAGCGCATAAAACGCGCCGTACTCATAAAACGAGAAAGATAGCGACCTAGCCAATAAAGATTTTCCGCACTCGATGTGGGCATCTGTTTTAAAGAGGTATCGACCACCGCATGTTGTTTTAAAAATGAACCCACATCTTCTTGTGCCTCATCGCTTAAAATCCACAAATCTTTACTGCTTGCCCCTTTTTGCGAAGAGACAAGGAAGCTATCTTTTTGCGCCGAAACACGCACCAATCCACCATCCATCACACGATACCCACTCTCATTTTTAAGCGCGTAGGTGCGAATGATGCTGTTGCGAGGCTCAATTTTGCCTTGCGTGTAATAAGGGGTTGTGGAAAAACTAATCTCTTCTTGAGCAACGTATTGCGTAGGGTTGCGAGAAATGAGCTCTTTTAAATCCAACAGCTCCACATAAGAGAGTTTTTTGCCAAAATAGGTCTCTACCCTTTGTGTGGTATCGATTTTTTTAATCACCATTTTTTCAAGATTTTCTAAAACAAAGGCTCTCTCTTTTTCTTGCCCACACCACCATGTCGCGATTTGTGGCAAGATAAGCTCTTCTTCTAAAAAATAACGACAAATACTCTCCATAAAGGGATTGAGCCCTAGATTTTCTACGATGGCACTGCCGATAGGATTTATCATATGAAGATGATTTTGCCTAAACGCATCCACCAAACCAGCCGTCCCAAGTTTTGAATCATTTTTAAGCTCCAAAGGGTCACAAAAACGGTCATCCACACGGCGTAAAAGTGTGTTCACAGGCTTTAAACCACTGAGACTTTTAAGCCACAATGTGCCATTTTTAGCCAGTAAATCATCGCCTTGCACGAGATTAATATTAAGAAATGAGCTAAGATAGGCGTGTTCAAAATAGGTTTCATTGTGAGGACCAGGGGTGAGTAAAACAGCTTTGGAAAAATCTCCTTGTGTCATCTGCTTGATAAGATGCTTCAAGCCATCCACAAACACCGAGAGTTTTTTAGGGACAACACCTGTGTACAACTCTTTGGCGATGGTACTCATCGCCAGTCTGTTTTCAATGGCATAGCCAAGTCCTGAGGGCGCTTGCGTGCGATCAGAAATCACCCACATCTTTCCATCAGGACCTCGTGCCATATCAAGGGCATAAAAGTAGAGGTTGAAATTTTCTTTTGTTCCAAAATTGT
>JAGOZL010000127.1 GCA_018058685.1 Sulfurospirillum sp. | reverse complement strand
ATGTAGAGGTTATGGTTGGCTCTGTAAATCAAAAATGCCAAGGTAAGAATGGCTAAAAAAAAGAGCCCAAAAAAGAGCGCTAAAGAGCGAAATGTTTTGATGATGGTTCCTTTACATGTAAAGCTAAACCTAATTATACCTTAAAAGTAAAAAGGAAAAATTGACGTTTGATTGACGAAGAAAGCGTAAGATACCATCATAAAATGCTAAGGAGGCAATAATGAAAATGGTTTCTGTGGTGCGTTTAGCACTGATTGGATGCTGTGCAAGCGGGCTTTTTGCACTCGATGTGGCGGAGCTCAATAAACGAGCGGATAAGGGATTTAAACCTATTGTGGTGAAAGATTGGGTGAAGCCTGATGAAAGTACGATTCCCAATAATCTTTTTGGCGATACCGTGCGTTACGGAAAAGCGCTTGTGAATGAAACGTACAAATACATAGGCCCTGAAGTGGCAGATAAAAAGATGCGCTATGCGGGCAATAACTTTGCGTGTTCGACCTGTCACCAAGAAGCAGGGACTAAAAAATGGTCAGCGCCTTTTATGGCAACCATGCCAAACTTTCCACAATATCGTAACCGTGATGAGACCATCGGAAGTATCGAAGGACGTATCAATGGTTGTATGGAACGCAGTATGAACGGTAAGGCTTTGCCAGAAGATGGTAAAGAGATGCGAGCGATTGTGACCTATATGCATTGGCTCTCTCAAGGTGTGCCTGTGGGTGCAAAAGTTTCAGGGGCAGAGTTTCCACAAGTCGATAGAAAGATGATTATGAGTCGTGCGGCAGACCCGATAGCGGGTAAAAAAGTTTATGTAGAGCATTGTGCATCGTGTCATGGACAAAACGGTGAGGGTGTCAAGCGTGAAGGTAAAGCCAATGGCTATGAGTTCCCAGCTCTTTGGGGGAAAGATACTTATAATACAGGTGCAGGTATGTTTAGGGTGATTCGCGCGGCGGATTGGATCGTGGCAAATATGCCTCTGGGTGCAGATAACCATAACCGTATCTTAACCGATGCGCAAGCGTACGATGTGGCGGCATATATCAATGATTATGATAAGCCTCGTCCTGTGAAAAAAGACAGACATTTGGATTTTCCAGATGTTAAAGTCAAAGTACCCGATAGCGACATCGCTCCATACAACGATGATAAAAACCGCCATCAACACAAATTTGGCCCTTACAAAGGTATTATTATCCCTGCAAAATAAGTTTCTAACGGAGATGAGATTTCCTCTCATCTCCTCCCTTAAATGCTTCATATGGTAACAAAATCCATACTCTCTTTTCAGAATGCTTAAGTTTTAATTCATTTAAAAGCCATTTTTGACTATTTTTTTTAAAACTAATTTAAAGGAAAAAGATGATTGAATGGCCAAAGAATAATGACGCTCTAGGAACAGCCAATAGAGGAAATCCTGCAGAATCAGGATTGTGTACCTTGTGTACGTCTGATTGTAAAGGTAAGTGTGAGACATGGATGTCGAGTATGACGGGGCGAAAGATGCTCTATCCTAGAGATTTTGGCGATACAACATCGGGAGCTCGTAACACGACGCATGTTGGAGTGAATTATAATGCTTTACGTATCCAAGGGTACAACTACGGTGCAACCGGCTTAAGAGAGGGATTAAGTCACAATCCAGACGATTGTATTTTCCCTAATGTGAGTTTATCAGGCGAATTTGGCGCTGAGACAAAAACGAAGTTTAAATTACCGATTATGACAGGAGCGCTTGGTTCGACGGCGATTGCACGTAAATATTGGGACTCGTTTTGTGTGGGTGCGGCACTCTCAGGCTATCCGATTGTTGTCGGTGAAAACGTCGTAGGGATTGATAAAGGGGCGGTCATTGAAAAAGGAAGAATTTCAAAAGCTCCAGAACTCGATAGACGCATCGAGAGTTATTTACGCTATTACGATGGATACGGTGCGATTATCGTTCAGATGAATGTGGAAGATACCCGTAATGGTGTGGCTGAATACGTCATTGATAAGTTTGGTGATAAGGTTGTGATTGAGCTTAAATGGGGTCAGGGAGCCAAAGATATCGGTGGTGAAATTCAAGTGAGTAGCCTTGATTATGCACTTTTTTTGAAAAATCGCGGTTATATCGTTGATCCAGACCCAGCCTGTTCGGAAGCTCAAAAAGCGTTTGAGAGTGGGGCTATCAAAGCTTTTGCCCGTCACAGTCGCTTGGGAGATACCGATCTTAACAGTGAAGCTGAGGTGAAAAAGAGCTTTATGGAGGGCGTGGCGTATTTACGAAAACTAGGCTACAAGCGCATTTCACTCAAAACGGGCTCTTATGGCAATGAAGCGTTGGCGATGGCGATTAAGTACGCGAGTGAGGCAAAACTTGATTTGTTGACCATTGATGGCTCAGGAGGAGGGACGGGCATGAGCCCTTGGAATATGATGGAAACATGGGGTGTACCATCTATTCATCTTCACGCACAAGCGTATCGTTATGCTAAAGTTTTAGAAGCACAAGGTGAAAAAGTGGTAGATATGGCTTTTGCAGGTGGTTTGGCACGAGAAGACCATATCTTCAAAGCCTTGGCGTTGGGTGCGCCATTTACAAAACTCATTTGTATGGGACGCTCGTTGATGATTCCTGCTTTCTTAGGCTCAAATATTGAAGGCGTTTTACGTCCTGATAATAAAGAGAAAGTCTTTGGGCATTGGGAAAAGCTTCCTTCAAGTGTGACGGAAAAAGGAACACGTGCAGAGGAGATTTTTGCGGGGTATTATGATGTTCAAAAGATTGTGGGGGCAAATGAGATGGGCAAAATCCCTTACGGTGCGATTGCGGCATTTACCCTTGCTGATAAGTTAAGCACAGGACTGCAACAGCTTCTAGCGGGTGCAAGAAAGTTTAACGTAGGCGCTATCACAAGAGACGATATTTTTGCTGGAAATGAAGAGACTGCTAAGGTGACAGGTGTGCCTTTCATGCTCGATGTGGATGATGAAAAAGCCCTTGCTATTTTGAAAAGAGCGTAATACAAACATTTACATGTAAGAGGGTATCTTCTTACATGTAAACTCTTTTTTGTGCTATGATGGTACAAAAATTTGAGGAATTTTGAGTGCCCTTTCTTGTTCTCTCTCGCATAGATACCTTTAAAGCCATTGTTTTAGTCTTGCTTTTTGCGCTGTTTGCTTCGTTTTTATCCACACTCTCTTTTTTCAAACACTTAGCGCTCTCTCCTTTGGTCATAGGTATTATTTTGGGGATGGTTTATGCCAATACTTTACGCTCCAAACTGCCTGCTTCGTGGAATGAAGGGATACAATTTTGTACGAAAACCTTACTTCGTTTTGGTATTATCTTGTATGGGTTTCGCATCACGTTTGGGCAAATTGCACAGATGGGGATGCAAGGTGTGGTCGCGAGTATTTTGGTGGTGAGTTTGACATTGGTCTTAGGGTATGTCATTGGGGTGAAAGGTTTGGGGCTTGATAGCCATACGGCATTACTCACTTCGGCTGGAAGTGCTATTTGTGGAGCGGCTGCGGTATTGGCGGTGGAGGGTGTTTTAAAAAACGAAGCACATAAAAGTGCAGTAGCGGTTGGCAGTGTGGTGCTTTTTGGCACTTTAGCGATGTTTGCGTATCCACTTTTTTATCAACTCGGATGGGTGCCTTTTGGTTTAGAAGAAGAGGGGCTTTATATCGGGGCGAGTATCCATGAAGTCGCTCAAGTCGTAGGGGCTGGAAGTGCTATCTCTTACGAAGTTGCCGATAGTGCTGTCATCGTTAAAATGTTTCGGGTAATGCTTTTAGTACCCGTGTTGCTCATCCTTGGCGT
>JAGOZL010000126.1 GCA_018058685.1 Sulfurospirillum sp. | reverse complement strand
TTAAAACTGGAAACATTTATCGAATTGATTGAAACAAGTCGTTTTACGCCGGTAGAACGAGATAGTTTGTATAACGAAATTAAAACATATTAGAAGGAGTTAAGGTGGGATTTTTCAAACTTGAAAAACACGGCACTAACGTGAAGACAGAAATAACCGCAGGGTTTACAACGTTTTTAACGATGATGTACATCGTGCCTGTAAACGCGATTATTATGAGTAAGACAGGTATGCCTATGGAGGCGTTGATTACTGCTACGGCGTTGATTACTATTTTTTCGACTGTGTTAAATGGTCTTTGGGCAAACACACCGATTGCGATGAGTGTCGGGATGGGACTTAATGCGTACTTTACATTTGGGCTTGTTTTAGGTATGAAAATACCATGGCAAACAGCACTCGGTGTTGTGTTTATCTCCGGTGTTCTTTTCTTGATTCTCTCTTTTACGAAGTTTCGTGTTTGGATTATGGAGAGTGTGCCTGCGGATTTAAGAAGAGCAATTAGTGCAGGTATTGGTGCGTTTATCGCATTTATTGGTTTGAAAAGCATGGGAATGGTTGTTGCCAATCCTGCGGTTTTAGTGGGTGTTGGCAATTTTAAAAACCCAAATGTCCTTTTAGGTGTACTTGGGTTGATTTTGGTATTGGCATTTTATTCATGGCGTATTAAGGGAGCGTTTATTTTAGCGGTCTTTTTGACCTCTATTATCGCTTGGGTCAGCGGTATCGCTCCGTATCCTACGGAATTTATTTCTCTTCCTGCTTCTATTTCGCCGATTGTTTTTGAATTAGATATTGCTTCTGCAATGACATTTTCTTTATTGCCAGTGATTGTTACGTTTTTGATTACCGATTTGTTTGATTCACTTGGCACGCTTGCAGGAGTTGGATATCGTGCGGGATTGTTTAAAGATGATGGAAAAGAGCTTCAAAAAACGCTTGAAGTTGATGCGGCAGCAACAGTTGGTGGAGCACTTTTAGGACTTTCTACGACGACAAGTTTTATTGAAAGTGCGAGTGGGGTGGAAGAAGGTGGTCGTACAGGACTTACTGCAGTTGCTACGGGGCTTTTCTTTGTCTTAACACTTTTTATGATGCCACTGTTTAAAGCGATTCCTGAAAATGCGATTTACCCTGTTTTAGTGATGGTTGGGGTTTTGATGTTTGGTGAACTTTCAAACGTCAACTTTAAAGACACAGCAACGGCTGTTTCAACCTTTTTGATTGTCTTAATGATGCCTTTAACGTTTTCTATTACGAATGGTTTGGCATTTGGTTTGATTTCGTATTTGCTTATTAAAGTGATTAAAAAAGAATACGAAGAGATTAATATCGGTATTGTTTTTTTAACACTGGTGAGCCTCATCGTGTTTATTGTTCAATAAAGGAAGTCCATTGCGTTATTACAGTTATGATGAATTTAAGGTAGATGTCAATAAATTAGCTAAAGAAATAAAGCCTTATAAGCCTGATGTTATTTTAGCAGTAGCAAGAGGGGGAATGACCTTAGGGCATTTCCTCTCGGAAGCATTAGAGATGAGAGACTTGTATTCGATTAATTCGATTCATTATGAAGAGACACGAAAACTTGATACGATTAATATTTTTAATATCCCAGACTTAAGCCGTGCTAAACGTGTAGTTTTAGTGGATGACATCATCGATAGTGGTGAAACGATGATAGAAATTAAGCGCGTATTGGGCGAAAAATACCCCGAAGCAGAGCTGAAAGTCGCGGCTGTTTTTTACAAAGAAAAAGCATTGCTTAGACCTGATTTTGCTGCACGTGAAGCGACGGAATGGATAGAGTTTTTCTGGGACTTCCAGATTGACAAATACAAATAGCACAAAGGGAGATTTTTCTCCCTTTGCCTTTTTAAAACGTTACCAGCTCTTCATTATCTACACGTGTACCGTTTTGACTTTATGTACGCTTTATGCGGTACAGCCCATTCAACCTTTGTTTGAAAAAGAGTTTGAGCTTTCTCGTTTTGAAGCGGTTATTTTTACGACGGCAATTATGCTTCCCTTGGGATTTGCACCCATCTTTTATGGCTATATCTTGGAGACGTTTTCGTCTAAACGTTTTTTAAAAAATGCCATTTTACTCTTAGGTCTTTTGGAACTCTTATTTGCTTATACCGATACCTATTTTTTCTTACTCTCTATCCGTGGACTTCAAGGACTTTTAATTCCTGCCGTATTGACCTCTTTAATGAGTTATATCTCTTTTATTACCCCTAAAGATAAAGTGCAACAAGCGATTGGGTATTATATAGGTGCTACGATTTTTGGAGGGTTTATTGGGAGATTACTTTCAGGATTTTTGAGTGATCTGTTTGGTTGGAGGCTTTTTTTCATTCTCTTAGGCATCGCACTGATTGTCATGTTTTTTTGTTTAGAGTATCTGAGTGAAGAGGTAAAGGTTGATTTTGTGAAACCAAAATTCTCACAAATTATGGATATTTTAAAGAACAAAACTTTTTTTAATATTTATATGATGATGTTTTTTATCTTTTTTGTTTTTCAAGCATTGCTTAATTTTCTTCCCTTTCAACTTAAAACATTTAGTTCAGGGATGGGATTTGGTAAGGTAGGATTGATGTATGCAGGATACATCATAGGATTTATCATCTCTATTCGTATTTTATGGTTGATTCGCTTCTTTAAAAGTGAGACAAAAACGATTATTATCGGTATTATGACTTATGCGCTTGGCTTACAAATTTTTCATGTGAGCAATTACATGGTGATGTTTGGTGGTATGTTTGTTTTTTGTGCGGGCTTTTTTATTATTCACTCCGTTGCTTCGGGATTGATTAGTAAATTAGCGCATGAAAAACGTGCTATTTCTAATGGACTTTACCTCTCTTTTTACTATGCAGGAGGCACACTGGGCACATTTGCGCCGGGTGTGTTTTTTGAGTATTTAGGATGGAATGCTTTTGTCTTTCTTCTCTCTTTTGTTGCACTTTTTACACTCTTTTTTGCTTTTAAAGTCAATAAAAACTAACTTTTAAGCAATATTTTTTCTAAAAAGTTACAAAACGTAACTTTACACTTTATGAACAAAATACTCATAATAGCACTAAAACATCAAATGTCTTTTATCTTGTGAACAATCTTTTAACGTGATACGATACTTCAAAATTTGAGATTAAAAGGAGTTTTGTATGAGCGTATCGTTACGATTAGTAACAAGTTTAGTGGCGGTTGTGGTGTTAGGAAGTGTTTTGAACGCATTTGAAGTCAGTAAACCCGTTTGTTTAGCCCCCGCAAAACCAGGTGGTGGATTTGACCTCTCGTGTCGTTTAGTTTCTAACTCTTTGGGTGCTACAAAAATAATCGATAAACCAATGATTGTAAACTTTATGCCAGGCGGTGTGGGTGCGGTTGCTTATAACCATGTCATTGGCCAGCGTTCAAACGATGCTGAAATGATAGTTGCGGCTAGTACAGGTTCAGCACTGAATATCGCACAGGGCAAATTTGGTGCAAACTATACGGTTGATTCGGTGAAATGGTTAGCAGCTTTAGGCGCAGATTACGGTGCAATTATCGTTAAAGCTGATGCAAAATGGAATACACTCTCTGAGCTTGTAGCCGATTTGAAAGCTAATCCCAAAGGGTTTGCTTTAGGTTCTGGTGGTTCTATCGGAAGCCAAGATTGGATGAAAGCGGCAATTATTGCAAAATTAGCAGGGATTAATCCCAAAGATATGAAATACGTCGCTTTTGAAGGCGGTGGAGAAGCGTTAACTGCTCTTTTAGGTAATCACATTCAAGTTTATCCTGGTGATATTGCAGAATTTTCAGGGCAACTTTCATCGGGTAAATATAAAGTGCT
>JAGOZL010000125.1 GCA_018058685.1 Sulfurospirillum sp. | reverse complement strand
TTAAAAAAAGATGACTTACTCAGACCGGGCAATCTGAGTAAGTCTTGTAAAATGGTTAGTTTCTACACAAAAAGGAGGTAATGTGTTGGTAATGAAAGTATAGGCTTTTACTTTAAACACACTATTAATTGTTTGTAAACAAAAAGACAATGAGCTTTTAAATCTCATCTATCTTCTCTTCATCCTCTTTTGGTATATGCTTTTTTTTCGATTTGAGTGTTTTTTTGGAAGCATCACTTTTTGAAGGCTGGTACAAAAAATGGTGCCACAATGAAAAACCGACCAAGGCAACGCCTGCACCGATGTGAAGATTTTTCATGATTTTTGAATCCATCGCAAAAGAAGTTCCTACAACCACTCCTAAAGAAGCGGTCATGCCGATTTTTGCAACCTCTTTTTTTGTCTCCAAATCCCACTTAATCTTTGTTGGCTTTGGCTCTTTTTTTATCAAATTTTCGTTTTGCATTTTTTCCTGTCTCATAGCTTAGGGCTAATGTCAAAATCGCAGCAATTCCTAGTGGAATAAGAGGCATGGGTAAATCCTTTTATGATACAAATTATCATAATTATAAAACCTCTCTTCTAAGAACTTGCTGAAACCACTACATCTTAATTTTTTGCATGGAGTTAACTAACAAACCAATCGTTGTTCCATTGTGTAAAACTGCCGTTGCCACAGGGCTAAAAAGACCAGCTGCAGCTCCAAGCAAAATAATACTATTGATACCAACGGTTGCGTTAAAGTTACTCTCAATACGTCGCATGGTTTTATTGGCTAAGATTTTTGCTTCCACCACCGCGGCGATATCATCTTTTAAAAGACTAATATCGGCTGTTGCTTTAGCGATATCTGCACCTTTGTACATACTAATACCCACATTGGCATTCATAAGAGCAGGTGCGTCATTAATCCCATCTCCCACAAATGCTACTTTTTTCCCACCCTCTTTGAGCCTTTGAACAATAGAAGATTTATCCGTTGGCAATAAATTGGCATACACCGTATCAATACCTAATTCATCGGCTAATGCCCGTGCTTTATCTTCCACGTCACCTGTGAGCATCACAATCTCTTTAGCACCCAAAAGGCGCAATTTTTCTAAAGAAGCTTTTGTGTTCTCTCTCACTCTATCCGTCATCGCGATGGTACCTAGGAGTTTTTTGTCGTATGCAATATAAAGCAGTATTCTTCCATCTCTCAAACACGCTTCAATTTTCGCTTCATGCGCGTCAAATAAAACTTTCTCATCTTCTTCTAAAAAGTGACGGCTTCCAATAATCGCTTCTTTGCCATTAATCATCGTTTTCACGCCATGAGCGACAATAAACTCAACCTCTTCATGGTGCATATGCACAAAGCCTCGCATTTGCGCTGCTTTGACAACGGCTTCAGCGACGGGGTGAAAGTAATGCTCTTCCGCACTCGCGGTGAGGTTTAAGATATCATCCTCGCTCCACGATGCATCAAACGAATCAATAGCCACCACTTCTAACTCACCGTGTGTAAGCGTGCCCGTTTTATCAAAAATGAACGTATCCACTGAGGCTAACGATTCTAGCGCTTTGGCTCCTTTGATTAAGATGCCACCCTTTCCTGCAATCGAGAGAGAATTTTTAAATGCCACCGGTGTTGCAAGCTTTAAAGCACACGAGTAGTCTGCTTGAAGTACCGCCGCAACACTTGCCATATCACGTCTTAAGAGGTATGAAACCCCTGCCAATCCCAACGTCACAGGCACAAGCCCATCGGCTAAACGGGTTGCTTTTAAACCAATGGCTGATTTTTCATCCAAAGCACTCTTGATGTAGTGTTTGATACGCTCTGTCGCGGTATCATCGCCTACTTGCTCTGCCCAAATGCGAATACGTCCAGATTCTACGACTGTTCCAGAGATGACGCGATCTCCTCTTTCTTTTTTAACCGCCGCAGCTTCTCCTGTCATCGAAACTTGGTTAATAGAGGCTGTTCCATCAATGATGTGTCCATCAATAGGAATGGTATTTCCAGCCCCTACGATGACGATATCGCCGATTTTGACCTCAGAAGTATGAATACGCGCTTCTGTGCGCTCACCATTGACCTCAACCTCAATCCACGCCTCTTCAATGCTTGGTTTTGCCAGCTCTTTGATAAGATCATCACTCTTATGCACCATCGTCTCTTCGATGTACTCGCCAATTTCCAACATCAAATTGGTACTGTTTGCCGCCGTATAGTCTTTACGTGCAAGCGAAACGCCAACCGCCATGGCCTCTAAGACTTTTGACGTTAATCCCTCTTCAAAAAGCTCTTTTACACCATCTCTTAAGAGCGGTAAACTTGCCGCTGTACTCAGTGCCATCTTTGCATTATTAGTGGGGACAAAAGGTTGTACGACCAAAGCGCTTCCTGCTCGCATGATACCTGAGATACTAGGAGCTTCTTCTGTATCATCAAAACAGCTATCCAAAAATGTATGGCATGTTTGATACTGCTTAATGTCTAAAGATATCAGCGTATTTTGAATCAGCATCGTATCTAAGGCTTCACCTTCAAAAACCACTGAGCCGATTTTTGGGTTGATTCTAACGGCACTGACACCTAAATGTTGCTTTAACTCATGCTCTAGTTGGCGAGCGTTATACTCTCCTAAAAGATATTTACATGTAAAGCGTAAACGCTTAGGCGTTTGATGAATCAGGCGAACCATTGTAAGCATCTAAAACTCTTATTCTTGTTCTACAGCAAGTTCAGCTTTAGCATCTTCAAAACGCTCTTTCATCTCTTCAATGCCCGCTTGAAACGCTTGTGTACCCTTCGCTACGGTTTTAAAAAGTGCTTTTTGTGCTTTTTCATTGGTCAAAAGATACGCTCCCACAGCACCGATAAGCGCACCGATAACAAACTGCTTGGTATTAAATGTTCCCATGATTTGATTGGGGATGGCACTTAAAGGGTTCATCGTTTCATTGTTGTGTTTGATGTAGGGATTTTTTTCCATTAGGCTTCTTCCTCTTTTGATGTTTCTGTTTCAATTTCAACGGTTTTTGGAGCACATATAGCTTTTTCATAAAGTTTTTCAACACCATAAATTCCTGCGATACCAATACTAATGGCACTAAGCATCCCAAAAAGACTTCCACGCCCTAGATAATTTGCCGCCGCAATCGCACTGCCTGTAGCGATACCACCTTGAACGCTTAGCTTTAGGGTATTTTTGATGGCATCTTCTTTGCTCAGCGTTGCTTTTTGGTAGCGGTCATAATTCATCGCACTTGCCACCATACCAGCAGCTAACGCACCACTGACCACATGCCCACGAACATTGCGTGGTTCTCCCATATTTAACATTGTTGTTGCCATTATGCTTCCTCTATCTCTTTTTTAGGTGCGCTTTTTTTTGTTTTGATGCACTCTATCGTGCTATCAACACTCTTTTTAACATCACAGGCAATCCCTTTAGATTTGTCCATACCCTCTTTTGCGACCTCTTTAGCTTTTGAAATGCTCTCTTCTAAACCTTTTTGAATCTCTTTACGATTTCCAAACGCATACACAACCGCAGCGCCTGCCGCAACCCCTACAATAAATGGTAACATAGCTTACTCCTTCGTACTTTCATTTTTATCTTCATTGTTTGTCATCTTACCTAACACACTAGCACCCACCACACCGATAAGTGCGCCTACTAAAAAAGAGGCGTTTGGGCCACTTAAGAGTTTTAAAATATCTTCTTGTGCCATCTGTCCATTGGAAAACTTCCCTGCCAAAGCGCTTAGTTCATTCATCTGCTCTATCATCCCATCCAAATTTTGGTTTGCATGTTCAGGAGATGGCATCTGAACATTGGGGTTTAGATGACTTTGAAAGGCGGGTAGGTGGTTATTGTATGATGCCGC
>JAGOZL010000124.1 GCA_018058685.1 Sulfurospirillum sp. | reverse complement strand
CTTGGTTTTTCACTTATCTTAGCCATTGGGGCGCAGAATGCTTTTGTTTTGAAACATGGCATTAGAAAAGAGCATGTGTTTGTTATCTGTTTTGTGTGCGCACTCTCCGATGCGATACTTATTTTTGCGGGAGTTTCGGGGTTTGGGTATTTGGTGGAGCAGTTTCCCTCTTTACAAACATTTGCGAAGTATGGCGGTTTTGCTTTTTTGTTTATCTATGGACTTAAAAGTTTTTACTCGGCATGGACGATGTCGCATGAGTTAAAGCCTGAAGGTGTTGCGAGTGCATCGTTACTCAAAACAGTGCTTCTTACCCTCGCTTTCACATGGCTCAATCCACATGTGTATCTGGATACCGTCATTTTACTAGGCTCAGTATCGACCAAATTTGGCTCCCTCGCGCCGCTTTTTGGTTTGGGTGCTATGACGTCTTCGTTTGTCTTTTTCTTCTCACTAGGCTATGGAGCAAGGCTTTTAGCACCTTTGTTTAACAAAGCCATCGCATGGAAAATTCTCGAAGTGCTTATCGGCATCGTGATGTTAAGCCTAGCGTTTATGTTGCTTTTGAGCTAAACACAAAATATTATTACCCTATCTATAAAAACAAAGGAAAAAAATGAAAGTAGTAGCTATCAACGGTAGTCCAAAAAACAATGGAAACACCGCACATCTTATCGATACGATTGCACAAGAATTGGCAAAAGAAGGGATTGAGACAGAAGTGATGCACATTGGTAACAAAACTATTCGTGGCTGTTTTGGCTGTGGTGCTTGTGCTAAAAACCAAGATGAACGCTGTGTGGCAAAAGACGATGAATATGTCAACGAATGCATCCAAAAGATGAAAGAAGCCGATGGCATCTTGATAGGCTCTCCCGTACACTTTGCGGGCATCGCTGGCACAATGAAATCTTTTTTAGACCGCGCGTTTTATGTCTCCTCCGCCAATGGCAACCTTTTTCGCCATAAAGTCGGTGCGAGCATCGTCGCTGTTCGTCGCTCAGGCGGAGTCACCACCTTTGACCAACTCAACCACTATCTCACGTACGCAGAGATGATGATACCCACAACAAACTACTGGAACGTCGTGCATGGAGCATTGCCAGGGGAAGTTAAAGAAGATTTAGAAGGTCAGCAAATCGCGCGTTTATTGGGTAAAAATATGGCGTGGTCTCTTAAGCTCAACCAACTGGCAAAAGAGCAAAATCTCATAGCCCCAGAGCGTGAAGCAAAAGTCAGAACCAATTTTGTTCGCTAATTTTCTACATCGCATCTAAGACAAAAAAGTACCGCTTTTTTGTCTTGGTTTTTTACATGTAAAGGCTAAACAAACGTTTTGCATAAGCTCAAAAAGTCTTCACCATAGCGCTCAAATTTCACCTCACCAATACCACTGATATCAAGCATCTGTGCTTTATTTTGAGGAAGTTTCTCTGCCATCTCTTTAAGCGTTTTATCGCTAAACACAACGTACGGTGGGATGCTGTTTTCTTTTGCAATATCAAGGCGTAAGGCACGTAAACGCTCAAAAAAGGAGACGTCAAAATCACCTTGAACACTCTTTTTGGTTTTTTTGGAGACTTTTGTATGTACTTCTAAACGCTTGGCATGAATGCTGACCGACAAACGCTCTTTGATGATTTTCACACCCTGTTCACTCAAGCTTATCACGCGAAATTGCCCAACATGTAGCGCTTCAAGCTCCATAAGTCTATCGCCAATACTTAGCCATTGCGCTTTAGTTTTATCTTTGCCAATACCATAAACAGAGAGATGGTGGTGTTCATTTTGCTCTATCTTTTCATTTTTTGCACCCATGAGTACATCAACGACGTATTGAAGTCCAAAGCGTTGTCCAGTGCGGTAAACCGCCGAGAGAAGCTTTAACGCCTCATGCGAGATATCTTGACTCTCATGCTCACCCTCCACGCAGTTGTCGCAACGGGTTTTACATGTAAGAATGCTATCATCAAAATAATTCGCTATCAGTTGATGACGGCATAACTGAGAAGAGGCAAATTTTGCCATTTTATCTAGCTTTTCAAAGGCGACTTTTTTATACTCAGACTCGGGTTGCTCTTCAATGAGGCGCTTACGCTCCACAATATCAGAAGTAGAAAAGAGCAGTAAGGTGGAAGAAGGCAGTCCATCACGTCCCGCACGCCCAATCTCTTGGTAATAATTTTCGATGGTTTTAGGCAAAGACATATGCACGACAAAACGAATATTACTTTTATCAATTCCCATCCCAAAAGCGACCGTTGCAACGACGATTTGTATCTCATCGTTTAAAAATGCACGGTACGTTTCGTTTTTTTCCTCCGTGCCAAGCCCCGCATGATACGCACGAGCACTGATGCGTTTGGTAGCAAGATAGAGCGCTAAACTCTCGGCTTCTTTACGGGTAAAGGTATAAACGATGCCACTTTCGTTTTCAAAATTTTCTAAAAAAGAGAGGAGTTGTTCGCGTCCATTAGCATTTCGATATTGCGCTTTGATGGTAAGATTTTCACGGGCGACATTCGCACGAATAATAGTAGGCGAGATAAGCCGTAACTGGGAGATGATATCGTGTTCGACCAGATGCGTCGCCGTTGCGGTAAACGCAGCGATGGGTGTTGTGGGAAAGTAGTATTTGAGACGAAAGAGTTGACGATAATCTTCCCTAAACTCATGCCCCCACTCGCTCACACAATGCGCCTCATCCACCACAAAAAAGTTAATCGCAAGACTTTGCAAAAAGCCAATAAACGCTTCACTTTTAAGCCTCTCAGGAGCTACATAGAGCAGTTTTAACTCACCCTTTTCGCACGCATGCATCGTTTGTGCTATCTCTTGGACATCTTGCATAGACGATATCATCGAAGCGCTGATGCCAAACGCGCGAAGTGCCGTTACTTGGTCGTGCATCAACGCTAAAAGAGGTGAAATAACAACGCTGATGCCCTCAAGCACTAAAGAGGGAAGCTGATAACACAAGGATTTTCCTGCACCCGTTGGCAAAACCATCATCACATCGTGATGCGCTAAAAGGGCATCAACCGCCTCTTCTTGGTACGCTCTAAAAGCACTGTGTCCAAAGACACGTTTGAGTACGTCGTATTTGTTTTGCACCTTAAGGCAGTACCCTTCCCATCGAAATCTGATGACGGCTCATACTCTTACTTCTATCCGACCAATACACGCCAAAAGGTTTACCCTCTTCATCCACACGAAACCACATCACACCCGTCCCTATGCCACCTTCGCTTTTTTGGGCTCGGCTGTCGTTGGCATGTGTGCCTTTACTGGCGTCCAAAACACGCACCCTATACCGTCCATCGGCTTCTTTGATGGGTTTTTCATAGACGATGACCACATGCCCTGTATCTTTTTTTCCTAAACGAGCATCATATTTCCATGCGATGATGTCAAATGTTTGAAGTGATTGCATCGCTTTGATGCCTTGCCATCCCTCTTTTTGTTCATTTTCATTAAGTGAAGCGAAAAAGTCATAAAAATTTTGAGCACGAGGGCGTGCATGTCCTTTGTCGATACTCAAAGCATTGTAAGCTTGAAGCGAAGATTTTTGCAGTAAAAAGCCCACAAACGAAGAGCAATCCACATGATAAATACCGTTTGTCTCGTCAATCGCTGTTTTATGCTCATAACGTGTGTGTTGCATCGAGGTGAAAACATGCTCTATAGCATTTTGAAAGGTGGTATGAGCTTGCAGTGAAGAAAAAGCAAAAAAGCAACACAACAAAAACCTAAATGACACGATTTCTTCCTAACTCTTTTGCTTGATAGAGCTTGCTATCGGCATCAGCAAAAAGTGACTCAAAGGAGTTAATACGCTTACCCAAACTTGAAACACCTAAGCTAATCGTACACCTAATCTCATACGTTTGCGTTT
>JAGOZL010000123.1 GCA_018058685.1 Sulfurospirillum sp. | reverse complement strand
ATGAGACATTCATTTGCTAGTTTAATGATTTCAAATGGTGAAGATATTTTATGGGTTTCGCATATGCTAGGTCACAGTACACCTGATATGACTATGAAAAAGTATGCAAAATACATCAAACAAGATAAGAAACAAAGAGCTTCTTTTTTAGATAAATCTTTCTGACACTATTGGTCACACTTTAGGCACATTCTCGAAGAAAGCTTCTTAAAAAGTCCGATTTTTAGGGGTTTTGTGAGTAGTGGTGTCAAGAGAGGGACTCGAACCCTCGACCTCCGGCTTATGAGACCAGCGCTCTAACCAGCTGAGCTACCTTGACACACTTTAAGAGGTCGAAATTATATAGCTTTAAAACTTACATTTTGGTTAATTTTTGAGTGTCTTTTTTTTCATTGCAAAAAAGTAAAAAACCTTTAGCATATAAGACTAAACTTTGAGCACTTTTTTCTTGACTTTTGAACGCCTTTTGTGTAAAATTCTGTCACTCAAAATGATTGAGTGCTAAAAATTTTAGTCAAAAGGACAAACACATGACTTTCAAACCACTTGGTAAACGTGTACTTCTTGAAAGAGTTGAAGAAGCTACCACAACAGCAACAGGTATTATCATCCCTGACAATGCCAAAGAAAAACCTCTTAGCGGTATTGTTAGAGCCATCAGTCCTAAAGTCGCGGACAAAGGACTTGTCAACGTTGGCGATAAAGTTGTTTTTGCAAAATACGCAGGAACAGAACTTACTATCGATGGAAAGACTTATTTAGTCATGAATATCGATGATCTTTTAGGTGTATTATAATTTTATAAATTAACGAGGAAAACATTATGGCAAAAGATATTCTATTTTCAGACAACGCACGCAATGCACTTTATGAAGGTGTTAAAAAACTCAACGACGCAGTAAAAGTCACCATGGGACCACGTGGTCGCAATGTTTTGATTCAAAAAAGCTTTGGCGCTCCTAGTATCACCAAAGACGGTGTTTCTGTGGCAAAAGAGATCGAGCTTAAAGACACCATCGAAAACATGGGCGCTCAACTGGTTAAAGAAGTGGCTTCTAAAACTGCCGATCAAGCGGGTGATGGCACAACAACAGCAACCGTTTTAGCTCATGCCATCTTCAAAGAGGGTCTTAGAAATATCACTGCAGGTGCAAATCCTATTGAAGTGAAACGTGGTATGGACAAAGCAGCAGAAGCGATTATTGCTGAGCTTAAAACGATGGCAAAAGCCGTTAAAGATAAAAAAGAGATCGCTCAAGTTGCTACTATTTCTGCAAACTCAGACACCGTCATCGGTGAGTTGATCGCTGAAGCAATGGAAAAAGTGGGCAAAGATGGCGTTATTACCGTTGAAGAAGCCAAAGGTATCCAAGATGAATTAGACGTGGTTGAGGGTATGCAGTTTGACCGTGGTTACCTCTCTCCTTACTTTGTAACCAATCCTGAAAAAATGCAAACCATTTTAGAGCATCCTTTTATTTTATTGTATGACAAAAAAGTTTCTAATCTTAAAGACCTCCTCCCTGTGTTAGAACAAGTGCAAAAAACAGGTAAGCCACTTCTTATCATCGCTGAAGATATCGATGGTGAAGCGTTAGCAACACTTGTTGTGAACAAACTAAGAGGTGTTTTAAACATCGCGGCGGTCAAAGCTCCTGGTTTTGGTGATAGAAGAAAAGCGATGCTTGAAGACATTGCTATCATCAGTGGTGGTGAAGTGATCAGTGAAGAACTAGGTCGTACGTTAGAGAGTGCAACACTGGCTGATCTTGGTCAAGCAGCACGTATTGTGATTGATAAAGACAACTCAACGATTGTCAATGGCAACGGTGAAAAAGCACGTATTGATGCGCGTATAGCTCAAATCAAAGCGCAAATTGCAGAAACCAGCAGTGATTATGATAAAGAAAAACTCCAAGAGCGTTTAGCAAAACTCAGCGGTGGTGTTGCAGTCATCAAAGTAGGTGCTTCAACAGAAACTGAGATGAAAGAGAAAAAAGACAGAGTTGATGACGCCCTTTCAGCAACAAAAGCAGCCGTTGAAGAAGGTATCGTGGTGGGTGGTGGTTCAGCACTACTTCTTGCCAATGCGAAAATCAAACTCAATCTTACAGGCGATGAAGCCATCGGTGCTGAAATCGTCACACGAGCACTCAAAGCACCTCTCAAACAAATCGCAGAAAACGCTGGTTTTGATGCAGGCGTTGTCGCAAACAATGTTCTTACAAGTACCAAAGCAAACTATGGCTTTAACGCAGCAACAGGTGAATATGTCGATATGTTTGAAGCGGGTATTGTTGATCCTGTTAAAGTTTCACGTATCGCTTTACAAAATGCCGTTTCAGTGGCGAGTTTACTGCTCACAACGGAAGCAACCATTACAAACGCTAAAGAAGATAAAGCACCTTCAATGCCAGACATGAGTGGTATGAGTGGTATGAGTGGTATGGGTGGCATGATGTAATCATTCCTTCCTGCTTTACATGTAAAGCCATCACGGTGGCTTTACACTCTTTTGAATGGACTCCTATGAAATCTCTTCTTTTTCTTCTACTTCTATTTTTTTCTTTTAGCAACGCATCTGACGAGCTTATCCATGCTTTAACGCAAGGTACCTTTACTTATAAAAAAACCGTTATCTTACCACAGGAAGAAGAAAATGAGCAAGCACCTTCTATTGGGTTTCATTACAAGAGTTTGCCTCTGTATGGCTTGCGTTTTGAAGTTGAGAATGATGGTTTAAATGCCTATGCTAAAGCTTTCTACAGCGGTACATTTTCTGACTTTGCCTACGCATTGAGTATCAACAATCATATTGCTTCTACGCAAACGTACGCTATGGATATTAACTACAATCTGCGAAGAGAATTGAGCATTGGCTCACGCTATACCATCGAAAATGAGGCCACTTCGGTTGTTTCATACACAGGCATTTACAGCTCTATCTTACTCGATGAAATTTCTAAAGGGCTTAACATCGGACTTTCCTACGATAAAGCAGGTCTTGATAAAAAAGGAAATAACTTTAATATCAACTTCAAAAGTGAATTTTGATTAATGCCCACGCCCTAAGAGTTCTGAAGCTTCCATCACCACCACAAATGCATCATTATCAATGGATTGCACCAACGTTTTAAGTGCTGGAATTTTACGATTTTCCACCACCAAAAAAATCATCTGTTTGGTGTTATGCTCAAAAATACTCTCCCCTTGAACAATCGTCCCTTCTTCGCCCACATGTAAAACAATCGCCTCACACAAAGCATCAATTTTTGAAGAGACGATGTGCACGACTTTTTTAGAAGGACCACGAGAGAGAAACATATCGATACTTTTAGCACTAATATAAATGCTTACTAAACTCCACAATGCCAAGTCGATATTTTTAAAGATCAAAGCGATTGCGATGATAATCATCACATCAATCGCCAAAATAACACTAGAAGCTTTAATACTTGTCTTAGAAGCAACGATTTTAGCTAAAATCGTTGAACCTCCAGCGCTGGCATTGCCACTAAGCACTAGACCAAGCCCTACCCCAACACTTACTCCGCCAAATAAAGATGCCAAGATGACATCTTTGGTTAAGGCAGATACATGTAACACTTCATTGAACAGATCAATAAATAAAGAACTAAGAACAATCGTCACAATACTTCGAAACGTAAACGCACGCCCTAAGTATTTTGCACCCAAAAGAAGCAAAGGGGCATTCACCGCAACCATCATCATACCTGTAGGCAATCCTAAAAGATAATGCAACAAAATCGCCATCCCCGATGTCCCACCTGTTACCAACGCATTGGGGATAAAAAAAAGCACCACACCTAAACCTAAAAAGAGCGAACCTAAAACAATAAACGCATAATTTTTCATTTCAATTTTCAAAGGCATTCTTCCTTA
>JAGOZL010000050.1 GCA_018058685.1 Sulfurospirillum sp. | reverse complement strand
CTTTGGGTTAAAGCTAACTACAAATTCTAATTTCTACCTTTTTACTCCGCCTCTTCGGGGGCGGAATCTTCGTTACATGTAACTAAATTCTCCCCCTTACATTCAGGGGTTAGACTTTTGATTTTTAGTGGTCAGGGCTAAACTTTTAACTTTTATACACAAATTTTTTCAATCTGACTTTATATTTTGATATAATGACTAAATGAAATATGAATTAACGCAGCATGCTTTAGATGTTATAGCTTCAAGAGACATTAAGACAGAGCAATCTTTCAGGGGTCAGGGCTAAACTTTTAACTTTTACACAAAATTTTTCAATTACACATTCTACGCCATCTCCTTTTATGCATTTTATTGACAAACAAAGAAACTTGTATTAAAAGTTATAAATTTCTAGATTTGAAATTTTTGACAATACAAGCTAAGTTGTGTTAAAATTGAACAAATTAAAAAGGTTTCTAATGCCAACCGTACTTCGTATTGATGGTTATCGGTTTTTCTTTTTTAGTGATGAACATTTACCATTACACATTCATGTTGAAAAAGCAGAATGTTATCTTAGAGTCGAGCTTGAAAACTTAAAATTAACCAATAATTATGGATTTTCTTCCAAAGAAGTTCAAAAAATTGTTGCCATTATTGAAGAAAATCGAATAGATTTGATAGGAGCATGGAATGAATACTTTAATCAAAAAGCTTGAATTTAGTGATAAAATCTATATTTATCTCGATAGCCAAGATATTTTGACTGTTCCTTACTCTTATACTCAAAGATTACAAAATGCAGCGAAAGACACATTAAAAAATTATCGTCTCATTGGAGGAGGAATTGGTGTGCATTTTGAAGATATTGATGAAGATATTTCTTTAAAGGGGATTATTTCTTACAAACTTAAGCATGATTTGCAGGCTTCGTAAAAACAACCTTCATGAAGGGCTAAACTTTTAACTTTTCACACAAAATTTTTCAATTACCTTTAGCGGTGGCTATCTAGTTTAATCCATTATTTTTCAAAATTTCTAAAATCTTTTCATCTGTAATATTTTCCATATCACTTTTTGAATAGATTTCCATCAGATAGAGAGTATCTTCAATTTTTTTATAATACACAACACGAAAGCCACCACTTTTACCAGTAGGAACAGAACTATTTGCTAACCTTATTTTATAACAATAATTTCCAAGTTCGATTCCAGCTTTTGGATTATTTAAAAGTTCATTTTGAAGCTCTTTTAAATCTTGAGCTATATTTTTGTACTTTTTTGCTAGTTTTTTGATACTTTTTGTAAAATTCTCAAGAGGCTTGATTGTTAAGGTCATCTATAAGCTCCTCTAAAGTTCCAAGGTTATCATTACCATTTTTCAATATCTCTTGTAACTCTCTGCAAGAACTATCAAAGCTATCATAGAGTTTTCTCTCTTTTTGTGCTTGTATAAAAGCCTTGATAGATTCTGTAATAAGTTCACTTCGATTTAGGGCATATTCTTTTGTAAACGCATCTATTTCTTCTATAAGATATTTTGGTAACCGTAAGCCAACTTGTTGTTTCTCTAGTTGATGAAGTGTGTACATAATACTCTCCTTATATAAAATAGTTTGACAATATTATACTTCAAAAGAATTACCATGTCAATTAGCTTTCATGGCCAGGGCTAAACTTTTAACTTTTTACTCAAAATATTTCTATTGCACATTTTACTCTGCCTCCTTATACATTTTATTGACAAACAATGCAGATTTCATTATTAGCGTACCACTTCGTATGGCTAAATTCTTTTTTTAGTTCTCGCAAAAACAGGCGGAATCTTCGTTACATGTAACTAAAATGCTCCCCTTACTTCACAACCCTACATCCAAATTTAAGTAACTTTTCTGTAATATTTATTTACTTTATAAATCAAGGAGTCTTCATGAGAAAACTAGCCGTACTTGCTACGTCTGCTGCTGTTTTAGCGTCACTTTCTTTTGCAAAAGAGATTAACGTTGGTGTTACCATGTCTATGAGTGGACCTTTGGCTGCTTATGGTCAAACTGCGTATGAGGGTATTGAGTTTGCACATGCGTTGCAACCAACACTTAAAAATGGAGACACGATTAAGTTGGTTTTGGTCGATACCAAAGGTGATAAAGTTGAATCAGCCAATGCAACAACACGACTTATCAGTTCGGATAAAGTAGTAGGAATTTTAGGTGAATTGACCAGTACAAACACGGCTCAAGTGATGGCGATTGCTGAGAAAAAGCAGATTCCTGTTATCTCTCCTGTCGCAACGAATGACAAGCTCACAGAGCAAAAACAATTTGCAAACCGTGTATGTTTCACTGATTCATTTCAAGGTGCTGTTGTTGCAAACTATGCTACAAAAGATTTAAAACTCAAAACTGCCGTTGTGGTTTCTGACCAAGCACAAGTGTATTCACTCGGTCTTGCAAAAGCGTTTAAAGAAGCGTTTGAAAAAGCAGGTGGAAAAATCGTCAAAGAGATCAAAGTAAGCTCTGGCGATAAAGACTTTAAAGCGGTTGTTTCACAAATCAAAACCGCAAATCCAGATTTTCTATTCCTTCCAATGTACCATCCTGAAGTCTCTATGATCGCACGTCAAGCAAAACAAATTGGGCTCGTTAAACCTATGTTCTCAGGGGATGGTGTCGCGAATCAAACGTTTATCGACTTAGGCGGTGAAGCGGTTGAGGGTTATATGTTTACTGACTTCTTTGATTACGGTGCGCCTCCAACACAGCGTTCAAAAGATTTTATCGCGGCATATGCTAAAAAAACAGGCAAACAAGATGTTAACTCATTTGTTGCGCTTGGTGCTGACGCATACAACGTGATGATTGATGCGATGAATCGTTGTGCTAACCCAGAAGACAGCGTATGTATTAACAAAATGATTAAATCAACTAAAAACTTTGAGGGTGTTTCAGGTGTTCTTAATATGGATGAAACTGGAAATACAACTCGTTCAGCGGTTATCAAAGTGGTTCAAAACGGAAAAGCTGTTTATAAAGCAACCGTTAATCCTTAATATATTCTACGCTTTTCCCTTTTTACATGTAAGAAGGGAAAAGTAATTTTATAAAATCAATACATTCAAGATATTGTTTTTCTAAAATTACGAAGGAGAATCTGTTTTGGATATAACAATTTTTATGCAACAGATGGTCAATGGCTTTAGCTTAGGCAGTATGTATGCACTTATTGCTATTGGGTATACGATGGTATATGGTGTATTGCGGCTTATCAATTTTGCGCATGGCGATATTATGATGGTGGGTGGATTTTTAGGCTTTTTTGGAATAACTGTTTTAGGGCTCCCTTTTGGTGCAGCCGTTTTGCTTGCAATCGCTGGTTCAGCAGCGCTTGGAATGCTGAGTGATCGTATCGCTTATCGTCCGCTTCGAAGTGCCCCAAAAATTTCTTTGCTTATCACCGCAATAGGTGTGAGTTTCTTCTTGGAAAATGCTTTTAACGTCTTTTTTGGAGGTGTGCCTAGAGCATTTCCTGTACCTGCTTACTTAGAAGTTATCGTTGATTTTGCAGGACTTACGATGCCTGTTTCTGCAGTTCTTGTACCTATTATCACGGCTATATTGTTGGTAATGATTTTATGGGTTTTGTACAAAACAAAGTACGGCATGGCTATTCGCGCCCTTGCGTTTGATGTGGGTACGGTCAATCTTATGGGTATTGATGCCAATCGCATCATCACGCTAGTTTTTGGTATGGGCTCAGCTCTAGCTGCCGTTGGTGGTATCTTTTGGGCGGTGAATTATCCTTCCGTCGAGCCAATGATGGGTGTTTTAGTAGGGCTTAAAGCTTTTGCAGCTGCAGTTGTTGGAGGAATTGGTAGTGTAGGTGGTGCCGTTCTTGGAGGCTTGATTATAGGCTTTACCGAAGTGGTTGTTATCGCATTTCTTCCAGAACTTGGTGGCTACAAAGATGCGTTTGCATTTATCTTTTTAATTTTAATATTGCTCTTCAAACCAACAGGGATTTTAGGAATTGATTTTGAAAAGAGTAGGTTCTAAGATGGGTTTTACATGTAAAAAAGATCAATGGATTAATATCGCTTTTATTGTGCTTAGTGTTTGTTTTATTGTTTTTGCTAATAAGCTTTTTGATGAGTATAGCGTTCGTATTTTAAATAATATTGCTATTTTTATTATTCTAGCGGTGAGTTACAATCTCATTAACGGCGTCACCGG
The DNA here is from genome assembly GCA_018058685.1 of Sulfurospirillum sp. Classification (GTDB taxonomy): domain Bacteria; phylum Campylobacterota; class Campylobacteria; order Campylobacterales; family Sulfurospirillaceae; genus Sulfurospirillum. The sequence goes on along the minus strand of JAGOZL010000050.1, from coordinate 8,357 downwards.
TCAGTTTTCACTTGAACCCAATGGTTTTGTTGCTATTGGTGCGTATGTTACAGCACTCCTTCTGGTCAGCCCCGATTCAAAGTCGTACCAATATGCGCTTGTTGACCCTTCTCCTTTTATTATGACGTTACATGCTAATTTTGTAGTGGCACTCCTTTTATCAGGCTTTTTTGCAGCACTCTTAGCACTTTTTTTAGCGGCGCCTGTTTTTAGAGTACGTGGGGATTATTTGGCGATTGTGACTCTTGGATTTGGATTTATTATCAAAATTTTAGCGATTAATAATCCTGAGATTACGAATGGTTCATTAGGGATTAACGATATTCCAGAGTTTTCCAATTTGTATTGGACAGGGGGCATTGCGATTATTGCGGTCATTGTTATTTTAAATATCGTCAATTCAAAATTTGGTCGAGCGATGAAAGCCGTTCGCGATGATGAAGATGCCGCAACAGCAATGGGTGTGAATACATTTAAAGCAAAGACATTGGCATTTTGTACCAGTGCTTTCTTTGAAGGTGTAGGTGGAGGCTTACTTGCTGCATTGCTTACAAGTATTTCACCTGATTTATTTGACTTCTTCTTTACGTTTCAGCTATTGATTATCATCGTTCTTGGAGGACTTGGAAGTACTACAGGAGCGATTATTGGCACCGTTTTAGTTATTGGGGGAAGTGAATGGATGCGCTTCTTGGATGAACCGATGAATCTTTTTGGTTATACCACAAGTGCAATGCCTGGTATGAGAATGGTCGTATTTTCATTGGTTCTTATCTTTATCATGCTGTTTGCACGTGAAGGAATTATGGGCAAAAAAGAGCTAAAAGATCTCTTTAAATGGCAACGAAAGGGTGACAAATGATACTAAAAATTGACAATGTCACTAAAAATTTTGGTGGCGTTACTGCTATCAAAGAGACAAGTTTTAGCGTTGCACCTAAAGAAATATTTGGACTTATTGGTCCAAATGGTGCGGGTAAGACAACTATGTTTAACATCATCACGGGAAATTATGAGCCAAGTTCTGGTCAGGTACTTTTTCGTAATGAGCCTTTAACAGGTCTTAAGCCTCATCACATTGTTCGTAAAGGCATTGCAAGGACATTTCAAAACATACGTCTTTTTTCAAGTATGAGTGTTCTTGATAATGTTTTAATTGGGTTTGACTTTCAAGCACGTTATGGTTTTGTAGAATCAATTATTCGATTTCCTCGCTTTTTAAAAGAAGAAAAACGGATTAAAAATCGCTCTTTAGAAATCTTAGATTATTTTGGCATGGCATCTTTTGCCCATGAAAAAGCGGTGGATTTGAGTTATGGACAACAGCGAAAAGTTGAGATTGCACGTGCTCTTGCAACCAATCCAGAACTTTTGTTGCTTGATGAACCTGCCGCGGGAATGAACCCTTCTGAAACAGAAGAGTTGGGTGAAATCATTAAAAAAGCACGAAATGATTTTGATTTGACGGTTTTATTGATTGAGCATGATATGAAGTTTGTCAATCAAATGTGCGATAAAGTGTTGGTTTTGGATTATGGTAAAACAATTTTTGAGGGTAAACCGCACGACGCTATCAAAGACCCTGAAGTAATTGCCGCGTATTTGGGAGATTTTCACAATGATTAAAGTTAAAGATTTACATGTTTATTATGGTTTGATTGAAGCGGTAAAGGGAATTGATTTTGAAGTGAAGGAAGGTGAGATTATTTCTCTCATTGGCTCGAATGGTGCTGGCAAAAGTTCAACACTTAAAGCTCTTTTGAACAGTGTCAAAAAAACAGGCGATATCAATTTTCTAGGCTACGATACCCGTAATCATAAAACGCATACACTTGTGCAACATGGACTCTCCTTAGTTCCAGAGGGAAGAAAGATTTTTATTAATCTCACCGTCGAAGAGAATCTTCGCATGGGAGCATTTAATAACGATGAAAATTACGAGCATTTAAGAGATACCATGTACACTTTATTCCCTCGCATTAAAGACAAGCGTCATCAACTTGCTGGTACGATGAGTGGAGGCGAACAACAAATGCTGGCTATTTCTCGTGCTCTCATGGGTGAGCCTAAACTGTTAATGCTTGATGAACCTAGTCTTGGTCTTGCTCCAAAAATCGTTGGTGAAGTGTTTGAGACAATTTTACGCCTTCGTGAAGAGGGCATTACTATTTTGTTGGTTGAACAAAATGCGTTTGCTGCACTCAAAATATCAGACAAAGCATATGTTTTGGAAAATGGAAAAATAGTCATGCAAGGCATCGCATCTGAGATGATAGGCGATGACACCATTCGTAAAAAATACCTCGGCGGATAAAGCCATCATTCTTTACATGTAAACCTCGAAAGTACAGAGGTTTACACTTCTTTAATGATTTATAAATTATTTACTCTAATAAGCTACTATAACTTAATTTTTCTGTTAAAGGGAGTCCAATGGACAGGGTGTTTAAGAAGATTTTTTCAATGAAATGGGCAATTATATTGCTTCTTTTATTTGGAGCTTTTAGTGGGATTGCTACATTTGTAGAAAATGATTTTGGTGTCGAAACAAGTTGGGCGCTCATCTATACATCATGGTGGTTTGAAGCTATTCAAGTGGCCTTATGTGCCATTTTAATTTATAACATTGTCCATTATAAAATATACACATTGGATAAACTACCTTCTTTCTTATTTCACATAAGCTTCGTTCTTATTCTTATCGGCTCAGGGATAACGCGTTATTACGGTTTTGAGGGAACGCTTCATATTAGAGAAGGTATGAGAGAAAATAGGATTGTTTCAAGTGACTCTTTTATACAAGCGAGCGCTCTTAAAGAAGGTAAGCCTTACGGTTATGCACATAAGCAACTGATTTCTGTTTTAGGTGGAAATGGATTTGACTTTTCTTTTGATGTAGAAGGAGAGAAAGCACATGTTGCGTTCAAAAAATTCATCCCTAATGCTACAAAAAAAGTGATGGACGATCCACAAGGAGTTCCTACGATTTCAATGATGCTCAGTGGTTATGGCGAAAGTGTGAGTGTTGTGTTGAAAGAAGGTGAGGTGTATGAGACAACGGAGTATGTCTTCAATTTTAATGCTAAAAAAGCACTTCCTAAAGGGAAACAAGAAATTGCATTTAAACTAGAAAACGGTCTTTTCTCATTTAGTGCGCCTATGAATATAAGTTGGTTTAAAATGGCAGAAAATACACGCGGTGAATTTGCTGCTAATCAAACACAGCCGTTTACGACAGGACAACTCTATACGATAGGAAATGTGAGCTTTGCACCTCGGTATATTGGGCTCAAAGGAAAAGAAAAAGTTTTAGAAGATACCACTCCTATGACGAAAGGGCAGGGTATCTCAGCTATTATTGCAGAGGTGAGTTATAAAGGCGAAACGAAAGAAGTTGCATTACTAGGACGTGGAAAAGGAACGAAAGGCCAAATGACAGAGGAAATAGTCGGTGGTATTCCTTTTAGATTAGAGTGGGGTTCAAAGATTTTTACATTGCCTTTTGATATTAAGCTAAATGCATTTTTATTGGAACGTTATCCTGGTTCTATGTCGCCAATGTCTTATGCAAGCGAAGTAGAAGTGGTGGATGAAGAAAATGGAGTCCATATGCCGTATCGTGTTTACATGAATCATGTCTTAGATTATCGTGGATTTCGCTTTTTCCAATCCTCATATGATAAAGATGAACGAGGAACGATTTTATCTGTCAATAGCGACCCTGGTAAATGGCCGACTTATATAGGCTATATTTTACTGTGTGTTGGACTTGTGTTTAATATGCTCAACCCAAAAAGTCGTTTTCGAAAAATTGCAACTTTAGTTCAACGTGATATGGCAAAAGTAAAAACAGCACTCTTAGTCTGTTTTTTAGCCATTGCAACCCTGTCGGCACCATCGTTACACGCTCAAGAAAAAGTATACACCACAGAAGATTATCTTAATTTTTTAAAGCGATATGATGCAACGCATGCAGATCGATTTGGACGTATTTTGGTACAAAGTGTTGATGGTAGAATTAAACCTATTGATACCGTTTCAACTGAAGTGCTTAATAAAGTGTACGGTAGCGCTACGTTTAAAGGCATGAGTGCTAACCAAGTGGCTCTTAGTATGATGAGTTCTCCCGCGGAATGGCAAGTACAGCCACTCATTAAAGTGTTTCATCCTGAACTTAAAAAAATTATTGGAATTCCTCAAAGTCAAAAACATGCTTCTTTTAATGATTTTTTTGAAAAAGAAGGAGAGCGAGGCTTTAAATTAACGAAGTATTCGGAAGAAGCTAATCGGAAGAAGCCTGCCGAGCGAAATCAATTTGACAAAGACGTCTTAAAAGTCGACGAGCGTGTGAATATTTCTTATATGGTGTTTACCGGTGAAGTGTTCAAAATGATTCCAAAACAAAATGATCAATCCAAACGCTGGTTTGCTCCTCAAGAAGCGGTGATGACATTTGCAAAACAAGAAGGCGATGAAGTGAGAGCACTTTTAAGTGGTTATTTTGATGCCATTGGTGAAGGGCTTGAAAAAGGTGTATGGATCAATGCTGATCGCTCTCTTGATAAACTTAAGGCCTACCAAGAGCAGTACGGTTCTGAAATTATTCCAAGCTTTAGTCGCGTAAAAGCTGAAATTTTTTTCAACCATGCTAAAATCTTTCAGCGCTTAAGCCCTTTTTATCTTCTAAGTGGACTTGTATTACTTTTGTTTATTTTTGCCAAGATGGTTAGACCAAATGTTGGTATTACGCTTATTACTAAAATTGTCTTAGGCATCAATTTTATTGCTTTTATTGTTCATACTTTTGGGCTTGCATTGAGATGGTATATCTCAACCCATGCTCCATGGAGTGATGGTTATGAGTCGATGATTTATATTGCATGGGCGATAGCACTCTCCGGTATTTTCTTCTCGCGTCAATCAATTGTTGCACTTTCGCTAACATCTATTCTCGCGGGTGTTACACTTTTTGTAGCGCATTTGAGTTGGATGGATCCACAAATTACAAATCTTGTACCAGTTCTTAAATCGTATTGGCTAAATATTCATGTTTCTGTAATTACGGCAAGTTATGGATTTTTAGGGTTATGTTCATTGTTGGGATTTTTCACATTAATCTTATTTATTTTACGCAAAAAAAATACAGTCGAAATTGATCGTAATATCGTTGAAGCAACGCGTATCAATGAAATGTCTATGATTTTAGGTTTAAGTTTGCTCACTATTGGTAACTTTTTAGGTGGCGTGTGGGCAAATGAATCATGGGGAAGATACTGGGGATGGGATCCAAAAGAGACATGGGCATTAGTATCTATTTTAATTTATGCGGCTATTGTTCACTTTAGATTTGTTCCACGCCTTAATAATCCTTTTGCATTCGCTGTTGCCTCAACAATAGCCTTCGCAGCGATTATTATGACCTATTTTGGAGTTAACTTTTATCTCTCAGGAATGCATTCTTACGCTTCAGGAGATCCTGTTCCTGTTCCTCCTTTTGTTTACTATACCATTGCTGTTGTAACGGTTGTTATAGCCTTTGCATATCCAAAACGCGCTATCAATAAAACACTTTAGCTTGAAGAAAGGGGAATTTCCCCTTTCCAAGATGGTATAATAACCCTAAAAAAGGGTTTTTTTACACATGCAAGAAAATCATATTATCTTTGCGATTGTTGCGGTCATTTTAATTGTACTTATTTCATTATTTATTGTTGTGGCAAATTTACAAAAAACTGTTGTCGTTCATGTTAAGGCTAAAGATAACAAAGAAGAAGGTAAATCACGTAAGATAACGATTGAAGAGTTGGTAGAGTTAGTGGCTAAACGAACAACAACAAAAAATGATCTTACTTCTGCTATTATGAGAGTTTCCAAAGAGTGCCCTTTCCCCCCTAAAGAAAAAGGAACCCCACCTAAAAGTGCTAAAGTCTATCTCAATTTTATTTTACTTGTAGCCAGTCATCATAATGCAGATGCAAAGATTATTGCGTTTATGAACAGCGAGTTAAAAAAGAGTAATCCAGAATATAAAAAAGAGATTGATATTTATGAAAATGAGGGAATTAACCAAAGAGGAAGTCGAATTTAGAATAAGAATGGCGACCCCAAGGGGATTTGAACCCCTGTAACCGCCGTGAAAGGGCGGGATCCTAACCGCTAGACGATGGGGTCGCATAGATGGTGTGTTTAGGACAAGTGGTGACCCGTGATGGATTCGAACCATCGACCACCTCCTTAAAAGGGAGATGCTCTACCGGCTGAGCTAACGAGTCATGCTCAAGCGGTCTTACAAAATAAAATAAAACCTATGATTGTTTAATAAACGTGGCGCGGCGGACGGGGCTCGAACCCGCGACCCCCGGCGTGACAGGCCGATATTCTAACCAACTGAACTACCGCCGCGCATATATGGTGGTCGCTATAAGACTCGAACTTATGACATCCACCTTGTAAGGGTGGCGCTCTACCAACTGAGCTAAGCGACCAAAAGGGTACATTAAAAGAAGAAAAATAAAATGGCGACCCCAAGGGGATTTGAACCCCTGTAACCGCCGTGAAAGGGCGGGATCCTGGACCGCTAGACGATGGGGTCGCACATAATAATTAACAATGGTGACCCGTGATGGATTCGAACCATCGACCACCTCCTTAAAAGGGAGATGCTCTACCTGCTGAGCTAACGAGTCATGCTCTTTGTCTTTCTTCTCGTAATGAGGCTGAAATTATAGAGAAAAAAAAATCATTTGTCAAGATATTTTCGCATTTTTTAGAAAAATATTTTCTCCTACATGTAAAAGAAGTTTTAAAGCATGGTAAACACTTTGCATCTGAATATATTCACGATCACCTTGTAATAGGAGTCTTTCCACACTGACAACCCCCTCTTTTGTACGCGCGCCAACAAAAACCGTCCCTACTGGTTTCTCAACGCTTCCTCCCATTGGGCCTGCAATTCCACTAGTAGCTATCGCAAAATCGGTAAGACTTGCATTTAAAACACCTTCTAGCATTTCTCGAACACACAATTCACTGACTGCCCCAAAACGCTCAATCGTGTCATTGTTGACTCCCAACCATGACTCTTTAATTTCATTAGCATAACTGACAATGCCTCCTTTAAATACAGAGGAAACTCCTGAATGTTTTGTAAACATGGATGCTATGAGTCCTCCTGTACAACTCTCCGCAATACTCAATGTTTTATTATTTGCTTCAAGGTTTGTAGCAATAAAAGCAATAATATCAGGATGTTGAATCACTTTTTGAGGAAGCAAAGCAGTTGCTGCTTTAAAGAAACTCTCGATATTGCCATACTTATTAGAGATAGCTTCGATAATCATCCATCCATCAATTAACTTTGTTGGTGTTATTTTGATTTCATAATTTTGAGCAAGGGGTTCAAGTAAAATTTTCAAAGAATCTTCATCTAAATCAATCACTGAAAAAAGAGAAGATGTTGAAGCGTTTTCGATGAGCAAGGGAGGAAGTTTTTGCGTTTCACTGGCTTTAATGACATTAATGTGTTTTCCATCGCGTTCTAAAAGATAACTATTCTCCTCATAACGCACTGTTTTAGAAGGAATGAGCATGCCGCTTTTAAGCTCTAAAGATTCTTCTCCAAGGGTTGCTAAGACTTTATTGATAAGGTTAAAACTATCACTGGATGTTACGATGATAATTTCATCTGCATGTGCAATCGTCTCTTCTAAAACAAAGAAGAGGTCTTTGTCGTTTTTATCAATGTAAACCGTTTGGTCGGGGAGGTCAATATGTTTGGTGATGGTAGAATGAATGTAGTTTAAAAATGCTGTATTGTATCGCAGTGCTTTGCCGACGACAATTAAAGAGCTTTTCATTAAGAAGCCTTTTTTAATCCGTATTATAGCATCAAAGCCTAGCGTAAGTGCTTCTTAAATCGTTTTTGGGTAAACTTGCCTCATTTTAAAGAGCTTACATGTAAAGAGTTTTAACACCTCTGTGGCTTTCAAGGAGAGAGATTTAATGGACTATAAAGAGACGTTGCTACTGCCGCAAACCGAATTTCCGATGCGTGGCAACTTACCCCAAAATGAGCCTGCTCGCTATGCCAAATGGTTTTCTAAAGAAAGTAATGCCTATGCTAGAATGATTGAAAATCGCCAAAATGCACCCCAGACATTTATTTTGCATGATGGTCCTCCGTATGCTAATGGACATATTCACATCGGTCATGCACTCAATAAAGTCCTCAAAGATATTATCGTTAAAACCCACTATTTTTTTGGTGAGAAAGTGCGTTATGTTCCCGGTTGGGATTGTCATGGACTCCCCATAGAGCAACAAGTGGAAAAAAATCTTGGCAAAGAGAAAAAAGATGC
>JAGOZL010000012.1 GCA_018058685.1 Sulfurospirillum sp. | reverse complement strand
AAAACAATGTTAAGTGAGCATCTCAAAATTGCCTTGCAATCGTGTAAAAACACGCACACAAAAGGAGCATTGCTCTTTTTGGATTTAGATAATTTTAAATCTATTAATGATTTAAAAGGGCATAGCAGTGGAGATGCTCTTTTGATTGAGATGGCGTTAAGGTTAGAGCATTATATTTTAAATCAAGGGCTTGTATCTCGCTTTGGTGGGGATCAATTTGCTATTTTACTTCCAAATTTGGGATTACACATCCATGAAGCGGCTTTAAGTGCTGAAGAGATTGCATTAAAAATTTTACAGGTCAGTAAAGAGCCTTTTTTGATTGATGGGCACTTATTTTACTTAAGTGCTAGTATTGGGATAACACTTTTAAGTGAAGATGAGAGTTGCGATGTGTTGATGAGTAGAGCGGATAGTGCTATGTATTTGGCAAAGAGTGCAGGTAAAGATACGATTCGATTTTTTGACGAGAATATTCAAAAAATCATGGAAGAAAAATCATTAATGCTCCAAGAATTGCGTGATGCCATCGAGGGAAAAGAGTTTGAGCTTTACTATCAAGTGCAAGTTAATACACAAGCGGATATTGTAGGGGTAGAAGCATTGATTCGGTGGATTCACCCTACACGAGGTATGGTTTCACCAGCAGCATTTATTCCATTGTGTGAAGAGATAGGGCTGATTGTGCCTCTTGGACAATGGGTTTTAGAACAAGCCGTTCGACAAGTTTCTTTATGGCAAGAAGATCATCAAAAATCACAATGGCGTATTTCTGTCAATGTCAGTACACGACAGTTTGAGCAAGAAAACTTTGTTACTTTAGTTACAAATATTATACAAAGAGCGAATATTAACCCCTCTTTAATTCGTTTAGAGTTGACTGAGAGTCTTTTAATTGGTGATACAAAAAGTGCTTTGGAAAAAATTACAGAGCTTAAAACATTCGGTATTTCTCTTTCTGTCGATGATTTTGGGACAGGCTATTCAAGCCTTCAATATTTAAAAGAGTTGAGCGTCAACGAACTCAAAATTGACCAGTCATTTATTCACGATTTTTTACATCAAAAAAGCGACGCGCTCATTGTTGAGGCGATTATTTCTATTGGGACTAAATTTAACATGGAAGTGATTGCAGAAGGGGTTGAAACGAAGGAGCAGTTTGAAATGTTAAAAGCAATGGGATGTCAGAACTTCCAAGGCTATTATTTTGGAAAACCTCTTCCACCCCAAGAACTTTAAAATCTTTACATGTAAATCATTATTGTCGAATCACATCGTATCCCAATGGTATATCTGCATTAAATAATACTTCATCTAAAAAAAGATTGGTGGATTGATTGGAAAATAAAATTTCAACGCTGTTATCCAACTTGTCTTTATAGATTACTTTTTCGATAGCATTCTTTGTCGTATAAATGGTATAGGTTGTCTCCATAAATGTTGTTGCATACGTGTTAGGAGCAATTTCTTTTGCTTGTGCAATGAGATATGCAATATTAGGAGTGTTTTCAAGCGTTGTGATGATGACCTGTTCTAGCTCAGGCTCGATGATGATAACTTTTGTGTCATTAAAGTAGATTTTTTTTGCCACCGGTTTGTCATAAATCCATAGCGCTTTTTTGTCCTGAGTGGCATAAAACTTTCCCTCGTAGCGAATGGTTTTTTGTTGTTCATTGGTCACATTTTGAATAAAGTCACTTTGAATGGTTTTAAACGCTTCTAAATTTTTTCCCCATACACTTGAAAAGCAGATGATGGCTATTAAAAAAAGTTTCATTTTTTATTTCCTTAAATCAGATGCGTAGTTTTATCAAATAGATAGTAAAAGTATGATAAAATCTTGTCTTTTACTAAAACAGAGGGTTTACATATGCTATTTACCACTATCTTTCGAAAAATTTTTGGCACACAAAATGACCGTATTGTCAAAAATTATGCCAATCGTGTTAAAAAAATCAATGCCTTAGAAGAAACCTATGAGAAACTAAGCGATGAGGCTTTAAAAGAATCATTTAATGCCTTGAAGCAAGAGGTAAAAGAGGGCACAAAGAACTTAGATGACGTGCTCAATGATGTTTTTGCGATAACGCGCGAAGTTAGCAAGCGAACCACGGGAATGCGTCATTTTGATGTTCAGATGATTGGTGGATTGGTTTTACATGATGGTAATATTGCAGAGATGAAGACGGGAGAAGGAAAAACGCTTGTAGCAACACTCCCCGTTGTGCTTAATGCAATGAGTGGAGAAGGTGTTCATGTCGTAACGGTTAATGATTACTTGGCAAAGCGTGATGCGACCGATATGGCACGTATTTATACATTTTTAGGTTTAAGTGTCGGTGTTGTGACCAACAGTTTGGAAAATGATGCGGTGCGCAAAGAACAATACTTAGCTGATATTACCTATGGAACTAACAATGAATTTGGATTTGATTATTTGCGCGATAATATGCGATATGCATTAGATGAAAAAGTACAACGTGTTCATAACTTTGTTATTGTGGATGAAGTGGACTCGATTTTAATTGATGAAGCACGAACACCTTTGATCATCTCAGGTCCCGCCAATCGTACGCTTGATGGTTATACAAAAGCGGATAATGTTGCAAAAGCACTTATTAAAGATTCAGACTTCAGTGTCGATGAAAAAAATAGAACCATTGTTCTAAGTGAAGATGGCATTAGCAACGCAGAAAAACTATTTGGTGTGGACAATCTTTACAGCCTTGAAAATGCTGTTTTATCCCATCATCTAGACCAAGCACTTAAAGCGCATTATTTATTTGAAGTGGATGTGGATTATGTGGTGCGTGAGGGTGAAATCGTTATTGTTGACGAATTTACAGGGCGCTTGAGTGAAGGTCGTCGTTTTAGTGAAGGATTGCATCAAGCTCTAGAAGCCAAAGAAAAAGTGATGATAAAAGAAGAGTCACAAACTCTAGCAGACATTACTTTCCAAAACTATTTTAGACTTTATAAAAAGCTAGCAGGTATGACAGGAACGGCTCAAACAGAAGCCACAGAGTTTGCACAGATTTATAATCTTGAAGTAGTTTCTATCCCAACCAATCTCCCGATGGTTCGCCAAGATATGAATGACCTCATCTATAAAACCGAGCGAGAGAAGTTTGAAGCGGTGATTAAAGATATTAAAGTATGTCACGAGAAAGGTCAGCCTGTTCTTGTGGGAACCGCTTCAATTGAAAAAAGTGAACTTTTACATGCAATGCTTAAAAAAGAGAAAGTACCACATTCTGTACTCAATGCTAAAAACCATGAGAAAGAAGCGCAAATCATTAAAGATGCGGGTGCAAAAGGTGCTGTAACCATTGCAACCAATATGGCAGGTCGAGGGGTTGATATCAAGCTAAGTGATGAAATTAAAGCCCTTGGAGGTCTTTACATCATAGGAACAGAGCGCCATGAAAGTCGTCGTATCGACAATCAGCTTCGCGGTCGTGCAGGCCGTCAAGGTGATAATGGAAAAAGCCGTTTTTATTTAAGCCTTGAAGATAATCTTTTACGTATTTTTGGAAGTGACCGCATTAAAGCGATTATGGAGCGTTTGGGCATTGAAGAAGGTGAACACATTGAATCAAAGATGGTCACACGAGCGGTTGAAAATGCTCAGAAAAAAGTCGAAGCAATGCACTTTGAGTCTCGAAAGCATCTTTTGGAATATGATGATGTTGCCAATAAACAACGTAAAACCATCTATAATTTTAGAAATGATTTACTCAATCCTAGCTATGAAATTGATACAAAAATCAAAGAAATTCGTTTTGAATTTGTCACCAATATTCTTTTTAAAGCTGAAATTTATGAAGGTATCGCACAGGCTCAATACAATATTGAGCGTTTAGTCTCTATTCTTCAAGATGAGTTAGCTGAGAGTTTTGATGCTCAAAGCCTAAAAGGACTAGAATTTGATGAGTTACGTGAAGTGATAGTAAGTCATCTTGAAAAAACATTTGATGCAAAAATGTCTGTTGTCGATGAGGCTCAACGCAAAGAGATTCAACGTATTTTATACCTCCAAGTGTTAGATAATTCTTGGCGTGCACATTTGTATCAAATGGATATTTTAAAAACGGGTATTGGTCTGCGTGGTTATAATCAAAAAGACCCTCTAACCGAATACAAAAAAGAGAGTTATAATCTTTTTATTGAGCTTGTTGAGCAGATTAAATTCGAAAGTTTTAGAACATTGCATATTGTTCAACTGCGTGATAGCAAAGAAGAAGATGAGCAACGTGCTATGCAAGAGATGATTCGACGTATGGAAGAAGCGAATAGTGGTGCAACACTACACCATGCTTCAACACTTGATTTGGAAGAAGAGAGAGATAAAAAGACAGCACGCAATGAGCCATGTCCTTGTGGAAGTGGTAAAAAATATAAACAGTGTTGTGGCAAGAGTGGTCCTAAAAAAGGGATTTTGGCATAAGCAATGTTGACACAAAACGTCAGTTTTTATCTTGTAAAAAAGTATCTGCGATTTGATAAATCGCAGCCTTTTATTACCGTTATATCATGGTTGGCATTTTTAGGTGTTGCGATAGGGCTTATGGTCTTGATGGTGGCTATGGCGATTATGAATGGATTTGATAAAGAGTTTGAGAAAAAACTTTTTACGATGAATTATCCTTTGTCTATCTATTCACGTAGTTTTTCCCCCATTGAGCAAATAGAACTCAATCGTTTAAAAGAGCAATTTCCAAAACTCAAATTCAGTCCTTATATCTCAACACAGGTGCTTATAAAAACAGGCAATCGTTTAGAAGGTGGTATGCTTTTTGGCGTTCATTTTGAGCAAGAAAGTCACATCAACAGCATTATTAAAGAGGCTGTAAAAGAACGGAATTTAGAGAAATATGACATTATCACAGGCAGTGAAATTGCAAAATCGCATATGCTCTCACCTGGTGAAAAAGCAACGCTTATTTTTACGAAGAATGACCCAGGTGGAATGAGTTTAATACCAAAAATGAAACGTTTTGATTTTCAAGGCTCTTTTACTTCTGGATTGATAGCTTACGATAAAAGTTACATGTACACAACTATTGAGGGACTAGCCCAAGTATTACAGTACCAAGAGGGGCATTTTGATGGTATTCATATCTATTCGGATGAGCCCTTTGTTGATATTGAAAAAATTCGCAAAGTATTGCCAGATGATTTAGGTATTGTGGGTTGGTGGCAGATGAATGGCAACTTCTTTGCCGCACTTGCGCTTGAAAAACGAGCACTGTTTATTGTTTTGATGCTGATTATTTTAATAGCATCTTTGAATATTATCAGTTCTTTATTAATGACTGTGATGAATAGACGCAAAGAGATTGCGCTTTTGCTCTCTTTGGGAGCTTCTAAAAAAGAGATTAAAAATACATTTTTTTATCTAGGTCTTGTCATTGGTGGTGGGGGAATGCTATGTGGCATGGTTTTTGGCTTCATCGCTTTGTATGTTTTAGGCTCTTTTGATCTGATTTCACTCCCTGCAGATGTTTATGGAACCGCTAGACTACCTTTGGATCTTTCTTGGATTGATTTTTCGCTTATCGTGTTAGGAACAAGCATTATTGTGACACTTTCATCGTATTACCCAGCACATAAAGCAACACAAATAAATGTTCTTGATACATTACGAAATGAATAAGAAGAAAGAGAGGGGGTAACCCCTCTTGGTTTATTTGAGTATTTCAGGAGATATATGACAGTTTTCTTCAACCTTATCACGTAATTTTGCAATCAATGTTGCTGAACTCTCTCCATCTTCTGGAAATGTGACAATATTATCATAGGCCTCTTGGTCTAAGAATTGCTGAATACCTGAGAGTAAATCTGTCGCGCCATTCCAGTCCGTTCCTGTAAGCATGACAACATAATCACTCTTATAGCTAAAGAGAGCATCTGTTTTACGTAAAATGCGTTGAAAGATTTCTAAATTATCAATTTCTTTACGGTCATGGAGTGTAAAAAAAATAAGAGAAAAAGGTGCTTCTTCTTTAATCCCAAAACGCTCCAACAATGCAATATGATGGTCAATGAGATTAGGGAGATTAATTTTTGAAAAAGTAATACTAGACATTGCAACTCCTTTTTGAGGTATTTTACTCTAAATTTTCAAGTTTTTCAAAATTGAAATAATTATAGCTCTCTTTATGCTCATAGGTAAATTCAAGATGATGTGCTTTAACAATGTGATGTACAATATAAAGTCCTAAACCAAAGCTTTGATGGGATGTTTTTTCTTGAACAAAAGGCTCGAGATAATGAGAAAGGTCATATTTCAAAGGATTTCCTTGACTAATAAATGAAATTTTTGATTTATTAGCGACAATACTCATCTTTTGGTCTATCGAGTATTTGATTCCGTTGTCAATCATATTTTTCATAGCGGTTGTAAAGAGTCTAAAATCTACATGTAAAACAATTTCATCTTCAATGGTTATATCAACTTGAGAAGGTGAAACCATCGCTAAATCTACTGCTTCATCGAGCATATCAATCAAACGGTACGGTTTAACATTTTTAATGCCTTCTCCTGATGTTATTTGTTCAATCGAAGCAAACTCATTAATCAGCAGCTCTAATTTTTCAAATGCTCCAATCAGGCGATCTTTTTGTTTACCATTATCAAGCATTTCGGCGCTAATGCGTCCTTTGGTGATAGGCGTTTTGAGCTCATGCATAATGTTTCGTAAAAAAAGTTGTCGTGATTGGTTGAGTTTATTGATTTGGGCGACTGCATTATGAAAGGCATTAGAGACTTGTGCAATTTCATCCTCACCATCCGTTTTGCAATCAATCTCTAAATCTCCCTTGGCAAAACGATCCATTTGGCGTTTGAGTTTTCGCAGAGGCTTCAATTTTCGAATCGTAAGAATGTATGCAGTAATAATAATGACGAAAACAACGCCAAATATAATTTTAATAAGGTCATAACGGTAGGGTTGATAGTCTTCATCTTTTAAAAGAAGCGAAGAGTATTTTGTTTCAATGTAAAGATAGTGGTTGTTTTCAAATTTCAAAATCGCACTGAGCCCAATTTTATCGCTAATTTTTTGGATAATTTGAGCATTTTTAACAATTTCTTCTTGCAAGGCTTTATCGTTGATTTCTTTCATTTGATAACCCTGAACTTGTTTTTTAAGTTCATCATTGGTAATGAAGTTGTTCAAATGAAACAACGTTGCTCGTGCAATAATAGAATATTTGGCATTGAGTTTATCGGTGTATTGTTGTTTATCGTATTCGAGTAAAAAAAGAAGTGCTAAAAAAATACTCACAATGCTAATAGCAAAGATAAACGTAATGCTATAAAAAATAGAAGATTTTGTCATTGAAGAAACTTATAGCCTACACCTCTAACCGCATGAATATAGGTTGGCTCTTTTGGATTTTCACCCAGTTTATGGCGAATACGCCCGATGATAACATCAATGCTTTTATTGCTTGTTTCTTCACTGATGGCTTCAATATTATAAATAAGCTCTTCACGCGACACCACACCGCCTTCTTTTTTCATAAGATAGGCTAAAATCCCATACTCTGCAGGCGTTAAGTGCAATTCTTTTGTAAAGAGTGTGATGAGCATTTGCTCTTCATTGAGAATCAAATCTTTGGCTTTTTGAACACTTTGTGTCGTAGGAATAAATCCTTTTTGACGTCTTAGCAGACTCATAATTCGTGCTTGAAGTTCCCTTGGATTATAAGGCTTTGGTAGATAATCATCCGCACCGTTTTCTAAGGCTGTCACTTTATCGGTGATATCTGTTCTAGCCGAGGAGATAATGATAGGAAGTGTATGACGTTTACGAATCTCTTTACAAACCTCCAGCCCATCAAGTCCTGGTAATGTTAAGTCCAAGATAACAAGGTCAAATGACTCCGTATCCAATGTTGAAAGTCCGATATAAGGTTCTTCTGCGATGGTGATAGTAATATCAAATTGTTCCAGATACTCCATCAAAATTTCAGCCAGTTCCAAATCATCTTCAATCATTAAAACACGTGTCATCAACGACCTTTTTAGTTAGAGTGAGATTATTATACATTAAGGAGGCAAAAACCTCCTTATGTATTAAGGCATAACAAGAATAGCTCTAAAGTTTTGGCGGTTGATAATGACACGTTTTTTAGTTTTTTTGTATTCATTAAGAGCAGCAGTTAAGTCTTTAAGCGATGTGATACGTTTTTGTTCAATTTGTACAATAATATCACCTTCCTTAAAGCCCATACTCTCTGCTTTTGAACCATCTTTGACTTCTGAGACAAGCACACCTTCTAAATCACGTGGTAGTTGAAGTTGGTATTTTGTTTTATCGTTGAGTTCCATCAACACAAGTCCTTCTATAGGATTGGACTCATTTTTCCCTCCAACAGATTTTTCACCATCCATTTTGACCAGTTTGACTTTGGTGGTCTTGATTTTTTTATCACGCTCGTAGGTGATACTCACTGTTTTATCAGGAGAAATACCCGCAATGGTGTTTTTAAGTTCATTGGAATTTTTAATCTTAACGCCATCGACTTCAAGAATCAAATCAGAAACTTGTAAGCCACCTTTTTCCGCAGGAGAGTCTTTTTCTATCATCAAGATGAGTGCGCCGTGTTTGTTTTCATACAACTCTTTTAAATCATTGGTTAAATCAGAGATAGAAACACCCATGAAACCACGCTCGATTTTGCCAGTTTCAATCAAAGAAGTGATGATTTTATGCACCATATTGGAAGGTATGGCAAAGCCAATCCCGTGATTTCCACCACTGCGCGAGAGAATCGCACTGTTAATACCAATGAGTGCTCCACGGCTATCAACCAACGCACCACCTGAATTACCAGGATTGATAGAAGCGTCGGTTTGGATGAAGTTTTCGTATTGGTTTAATCCTACATTGTTTTTGTTAAGTGCTGAAATGATGCCTTGCGTGACCGTTCCTCCCATACCAAAAGGATTTCCAATCGCAAAAACGACATCGCCTTCTTGAAGCGAAGATGAGTCGCCAAATGAAGCTACATGTAAATCTTTAGCATCAATTTTAATGACCGCTAAATCTGTCTTTGGGTCTTCTCCGATGATTTTTGCTTTGTACTCTTTTTCATCATTGGCAAGGGTGATAAGAATCTCATCAGCTCCTTCGACAACGTGATGGTTTGTGACGATGTATCCATCGCTTGAGATAATAACACCTGAGCCTAAGGAGTGAGATTTTCGCTCTTGTTGTTTAAGTTCAGGTAAACGTCCGCCAAAAAAATCTCTAAAGAATGGATTTTGCATGAGCTCATTGAGTTGGTCATTTTGTTTCATTTTTTTAGTTGTCGAGATGTTGACCACACTTTTTTTAGCGTCTTTGATGGAACTGTTGTATGAAAGGATGACATTACTCGGTGTTGCATCAACACGCGGCGCATTTTTAGGCATTTGTACTATTTCAATGGAAGCACCAAAAAGTGAAATAGCGGTTGCGAGAGAGATAAAAAATATCTTTTGCATGGTTTGCTCCTGTAACTTCGATTTATAAATGTAATTATAGAAAGAAGAGGTAAATATAAAGTAAATATTAAGTTTTTTGTGAGGTAAGTTGATTGCTATAGACTAAACTTTTATGGTATAATCACTATAAATATTTTACATGTAAGGTTAGAATTATGAGCAAGAGTTTGTACGATACACTCGATGTTTCGCAAGATGCTAGTGCCGATGAAATCAAAAAGGCTTATAGACGTTTAGCTCGAAAGTACCATCCAGATGTCAACAAAGATGCTGGTGCTGAGGAAAAATTTAAAGAGATTAACGCGGCTTATGAAATTTTGAGCGATGAGCAAAAGCGCCGTCAGTATGACCAATATGGCGATAATATGTTCGGTGGTCAAAACTTCCATGATTTTGCTCACTCCCAAGGCGGCGCTAATTTAGATGATATCTTACGCAGTATCTTTGGCGGTGGTGGCGGATTTGGTGGTTTTGGAGGACAAAGTTCACGTGGAGGTTTTGGAGGATTTAGCAGTAGCGGATTTGGTGGCTTTAGTGAACCTGATCTTGATATCAGTGCCAAAATTACCATTCCTTTTAATGTCTCAATATTAGGTGGAAAACACGCACTCTCTTTTAGTGGAGAGAGTTTTGATGTGAAAATCCCTGCGGGTATTAAAAGTGGCGAAAAAATGCGTGTCAAAGACAAAGGCAAATCGTATCAAGGTCGTAAGGGGGATTTGATTTTAAACGTGGATGTTGCACCAAGTCCTGAGTATACCAGAGAAGGGGATGATTTGGTTAAGACCATTGATATTCCTTTGAAAACAGCACTTTTTGGTGGAAAAGTCATCGTCGATACACTCTATAAAGAGATTACGCTAAAAGTCAAAGAAGATACGAAAAATGGTCAAAAATTTAGAGTCAAAGAGTATGGCGCACTCAATCGTAAAACTCAAGTTAAGGGTGATTTGTATTTAGTTGCCAACATTATTCTTCCATCGCTAGAGTCTTTAGATAAAGAGCTTAAAGCGCTTATGGAAGCTAAATTACCTGTATAAGAAGGAGTAAAAGATGCATCATGGCTATGAAGAACCGGTTTATTTAATCAGTGTTGTTGCTAAAGTATTAACCATTCATCCGCAAACATTACGCCAGTATGAAAGAGAAGGGCTGGTTAGACCTTCTCGTACGGATGGAAAGATGCGCCTTTACTCACAAAGAGATATTGATAAAATTAAGATGATACAAAGACTTACGCGTGATTTGGGTGTCAATCTAGCAGGTGTGGATATCATCATGCAGCTCAAAGATAAAATCGATGAGTACGAAGACGTGATTGAGACATTGCGTTTGGAAGTGAGTGGTCTCTCTAAGAAAAATACACAGACAAAAAATCCTCTGGTAAAACATAAAAATAGCTACGAAATTATACTGTTTGGAGAGTAGACGTGGATAATTTGCTCATGATTATTTTAAGTGCAACAGCGATTGCGACAATACTCAATATTATCTTAAAGCGGTTTAATATTCCCACGATTATAGGGTATATTTTTACAGGCTTTGCAATTGCTTCTTTGTACAATCTTGGGCAAAACAATGATTCGTTAACCCATATTGCTGAATTTGGTATTGTCTTTTTGATGTTTACGATTGGCTTAGAGTTTTCACTCAAACATCTTTTAAGTATGAAAAAAGATGTGTTTGTTAATGGCTTTTTACAGGTTGCTTTGGCCGGTGGCATTATCTCTTTAAGTGCAGAGTATCTTTTTGGTATGGAGCAAAAAAGTGCCATCATAATCGGCTATGCACTTGCTCTTTCTTCTACAGCAATTGTCTTAAAAATTCTCAATGATAAAGGAACCATTCATACGGTTCATGGGCGAAAAGTTTTAGGTATCTTACTTTTTCAAGACATTGCGGTTATTCCTATTTTATTGATGATAAATATCTTCTCCAACCAAAATAGCTCACTCTCGGAATTGCTCTTAGAGACGGCTATTAGTGTAGTGATTATTCTGAGTTTGATGTATTTGATTGGAAAGTATTTGCTGGGACGATTTTTATCATTAGTTGTTTGGGCAGATACGGAAGAAATTTTCATTGCAGCGGTTTTGATGCTTGTTATAGGCGCTTCATTTTTAGCGCATACCTTAGGTTTTTCCTATTCGTTAGGAGCGTTTTTAGCGGGTATGATGATGGCAGAGACACAGTACAAACATCAAATCGAAGCAGACTTGGTGCCATTTCGAGATATTTTACTAGGACTTTTTTTCATCACCGTGGGGATGCAAATCGATGTAACACTCATCACACAACATGCACTTTCGATTTTTTTACTTTTAATTGCATTGATGGGTCTTAAAATTTTTGTGGTCTTTGCTATTTTGGTGTGGAATTTGGGTGCGCGTGTCTCTTTAAAAGCGGCACTTGCTTTAGCGCAAGGGGGTGAGTTTTCACTGGCAGTTTTAGCACTGGCGAGTTCTTCATCTTTGATTGATCCTAGCAGTGCACAAATTTTAATTGTCACTGTTGTGCTCTCTATGGTGTTGACCCCTTTTATTTTGAAAAATATGAAGCGCATCGTGGATTTGGTGACCAAAGAGCCTACAAGTGGCGATTTTAGAATCCACTCATCAGGAATTAAAGACCATATTATTGTCTGTGGGTATGGAAAACTGGGGCAAGAAATTGTTTATCGTTTGAAAAAAATGAATGTCAATTTTATTGTTTTAGAGCATGATATCAACCTTGTAAAATTAGGACAAAGCAGAGGAGAGCCCGTCTATTTTGGAAATGCGGCAGAGAAGAGTATTTTGCAAAAAGCATTTGTGGAAGAGGCAAAAGCGGTCATTATCGCCATAAATAATGAAAAAAAACTCATTTTGTTGTGTGAGATTTTAAAATCATTTGATAAAAAGATAAAAATCGTTGCAAAAGCCAGTGATTACGATGAAAAAAAATTATTGAAAAGTTTACATGTAAATCATATCATCAACGAAGGACGAGAAGCGGCAAAAGCACTGTTGAAAGTTGCTTTTGATGAGCCTAGTCAGTAATAAATAAAGCGATTTCATCGCTTAAAAAGTAGTCTGTGTTATAGACGCGATTTTCTTTACATGTAAGTTTGTTTTCTTGCAGTAAAAGAGCAATTTTCTCTTGTTCTTTTGGGCTAAATGCCTCTTTTTCTATACCAATATTACTACGAAGTCCTAAAAAAATTTTTTCTACATGTAAATCAGAACTTTGAAGCAACTCGACTTCATGAAACAAAGAGTCGTTTGTGTATGCTTCAACATTTTGATGCGGATAAAAACGACTGTTTTTTAAAAATCCAACCGCGCCACTTCCCACACCCATATAATCTTTTTGTGCCCAGTAGCCTTTATTGTGGACACTTTCATAGGTACCAAAATTTGAAATTTCATACTGAGGAAAGCCTGCATTGACGATGGAGTTTACAAACGTTTTTGCGAGATCTTCTGAAGTGTTGGTAAGATTTGAGCGCTGAAAAAATGGTGTATCTTCCTCAAGGGTAAGGGCATAAGCACTGAGGTGATTAATCGGCAAAGAACGTGCGATGGATAAATCATTTTCAAGCAGTGTCAAAGAATCCATTGCTGTTCCATACATCAAATCAAGCGAGAGATGGTGTATGCCTAACGAAGAAGCTGTTTCAATGGCTTTGCGAGCGATGGAAGGTGTGTGATTTCGACCAAGAAATCGAAGTTTTGCCTCATCAAAACTTTGTACACCAAAGCTGATACGATTGACTCCCAACGCTTTCATCCCTTTGAGCCAATCGTGTGTGGCAGAGTGAGGATTGGCTTCAGAAGTGATTTCTGTACTTGCTTTTAGATAAGGGCTTAAAGATTGGAAAAGAGGCTCAAACAACAAAGGGGTAATGGTTGAAGGTGTCCCACCTCCAATAAAAATCGAATCAATACTCTCTTTTTTTGCTTCAAAACGCTCTAACTCATGGTTTAGCTGTATCAAAAGTGCCTTCATGTACTCTTTTTTTAAAGCACTTTTATTGTCGTATGAATTAAAGGCACAGTAAGGACATTTGCTGTCACAAAATGGAATATGTAAATAGACGAGCACGCTTATCCTTATCGAAGTTTAATCACTTTTTCGTTACCATTGTAACAAAAAATAGAGGTAATGCCCATCATGGAAGCTCCAAAACGCTACAGACCCAATGTTGCTGCTGTGGTTTTGTCTGCTAAATATCCTTTGAAATGTGAGCTTTTTATTGCCAGCCGTAGTGATATTGACGGTGCGTGGCAATTTCCACAAGGGGGCATTGATAGTGGAGAAAATCCAAGAGAGGCGCTTTTTCGTGAGTTGGAAGAAGAAATAGGTACACGCGATGTTGAGATTATTGCTGAATATCCGCAGTGGCTAGAGTATGATTTTCCTCAAAAAATAGCGCAAAAAATGTATCCTTTTGACGGTCAAAGTCAAAAATATTTTTTAGTGCGTCTGAAACAAGACGCTGCGATTAATCTTGAAACAAAAGAGCCAGAGTTTTGTGATTATAAATTTGTTTCATTGGATGAAGTGTTTGATTTTATTACGTATTTTAAGCGTCCTGTATATAAGCAAGTGTTGGATTATTTTAAAAAAGAAGGGTATTTATAATGCTAATTGTTCAAAAGTACGGAGGTACGAGTGTTGGTAACACAGAACGCATTGATGCTGTTGCCAATCGTGTTATAGAAAATAAAAAAGCAGGGCATGACCTTGTAGTAGTTGTTTCAGCGATGAGTGGTGAGACCAATAAACTCTTAGAGTACGCAGCTTATTTTAGCGACACCCCCAATCAACGTGAAGTCGATATGTTGTTAAGCTCAGGTGAGCGAGTTACTAGCGCTCTTTTGGCCATTGCATTAGAGGCGAAAGGATATCCTGCGGTTTCGATGAGCGGACGACGTGCGGGTATTGTGACTGATAGCGTGCATACCAAAGCGCGTATTGAGCATATTGATACATCAGGGATGGAAGAAGAGCTCAAATGTGGAAAAATTATTGTTGTGGCTGGCTTTCAAGGTGTGACTGAAAGTGGTGAAGTTTCAACATTAGGACGAGGTGGAAGTGATCTCTCTGCCGTTGCGGTTGCGGGCGCTTTAAAAGCAGATTTATGTGAAATTTACACCGACGTAGATGGTGTGTATACCACCGATCCTCGTATTGAGCCAAAAGCAAAAAAACTTGAAAAAATCAGTTATGATGAGATGTTGGAGCTTGCAAGTTTAGGTGCGAAAGTGCTTCAAAGTCGCTCTGTTGAAATGGCTAAAAAACTCAACGTCAATCTTGTTACACGCAGTAGTTTTAACAACAATGAAGGTACACTTATTACAAAGGAAGATAATATTATGGAACAACCATTAGTAAGCGGAATCGCTCTTGATAAAAACCAAGCCAGAGTTACACTCAGGGGCGTGACGGATAAGCCAGGTATCGCCGCTGAGATTTTTCAAAAGTTGGCGGATAGCAATGTGAATGTTGATATGATTATTCAAAATGTAGGGCACGATGGTACAACCAATCTGGGTTTTACCGTTCCTCAAAATGAATTAGAGATGACTAAAAAAGCGATGAATGAGCTTAAAGCCAGTAATGTTATGGAATACGACAGTGAAATCGTCAAAGTCTCTGTTGTGGGTGTAGGAATGAAATCACACAGCGGTGTAGCGTGTAAAGCATTTGATACGATGGCAAAAGAGGGCATTAACATCGAGATGATCAGTACGAGTGAAATCAAAATCTCTATGGTTATTCATGCAAAGTATGGTGAATTAGCTGTTCGTGCATTGCACAGTGCGTACCAACTGGATAAATAATTTATGCAACAATTTTTAAAATGGACACTCGAAGAGATTCGAAAAGATGGCTCTATGATGAGCTGGATGGAAGAGAAGCGGTTCGAATGGGTTCCGCTTGCCGCTTCCATGTTGAAAAATCTTTTGGATGGACATACGTTTATTGTATTGACCGACGATGATAGAGCATGGTTTTGCCACTACATGATGCGTGCGGTCAATACGCAACATAAAAATAGACCACTGATTCCTTTTGTCTCGTTGCATACGCTTTTTCCTAACTTGCATCAGATTAAGACAAAAGAGGACATCGAACTATTGGAAAATCTGATGTCGCAGATTTTCCCCAGTGGCTATACCTTTTTTTATGTAGGAAAAAACAGCGATATCAAAATGCAAATCGCAAAACGTAAAGACGATAGCTTTATGTGGGTATTAGATGAGCATTTGCAAAATAGCTTTTACCTACAAACAAGCGATGATAATCTTGATATTAAATTGATACAGCTTTTCAAACTTCTTGATAAAAGCATTGATGCGGTGCTTTTTGCTGAGGTTACCTTTGATTCCAACTGATGAAGAGGTCTTTAGCCATATTTTGATTTGTAAAAATATGGAAAAAGCCAAAGCCCATTTAGAAGAAAAGTACACCTCTTCTCGCCATCTTTTTTACGAAAAAGATGAGTTTTTACTCGATGATGCGAAAGAGTTAGTCAAAGAAGCATACATTGCAGAATCAAAACCCAAATACCTCATTGTGTGTGCAAAAGGGTATCGTATTGAGGCGCAAAATGCCCTTTTAAAGATACTTGAAGAGCCTCCTCGCAATATTGTTTTTATCTTGTGTGCGCCTTCTAAAACCGCTTTTTTACCCACAATTCGCTCACGTTTACGCATTGAGGAGTTAAACGTTTCGTATGAAACCATTAAGAGTGGTTTGAATTTGAAAACGCTTGATATTGGGCAGTTGTATACGTTTGTACAAACGCATCAAGGGCTTGATAAAAACGCTCTTAAAGAGATGGTGCAAGCCATTGTGTGTGAAGCTATTGAAGTGTATGGTTTGCGTTTTTCAGAAAAAGAGCTGGATTATTTTCAAAAACTTATTCATTTGTGTGAGCTAAATTCCCGTCCACAAGGCATTCTCATTGCTCTTTTGTTGGCAATACTGCAAAGGAAGCACCGATGAAGCTTTATAAACTTTCAAGCACAACGGATGTTAAAAAGCTCTTTTCTCGCATCGGTGTGACGAAAGAGGGAAGTAACATTATGGAGCCAAAAAGTCATCTCAATTTTATCTACATTAAAGATCTTAAAACGCCCGCTGCCAATATCTTAAAACAAGACGCTCTTTCCATTGGTGCGGATGTGGCTGTGCCAAAAGATACCATTACATGTAAAACGCCGTTTGTTGATGTGGTGTTAATCGCGAATGATAAACAGCTCAAAGAGCTTTGTCATAAAGAAAAAGCACAACCTTTTGGCTTAAAAGAGGTCGCTTCGAAACTCTCATCGTTTCTTTTTACATGTAACGATGATTTTACGATTATGGGAATTATCAACACCAATGAAGACAGCTTTTTTGAGGGGAGTCGTTTTAGTGGTAAAGAAGCACTAAAATACATTGAAACAATGATAGAAGAGGGTGCTGGCATCATTGATTTAGGAGGCGTTTCAAGCCGTCCTGGGAGCCTTAGTGTGAGTGATGAAGAAGAGCTTGCGCGTGTTAAGCCTATTATTGATTTGATTGATGAACATAAACTCTATCATAAGGCAAAATTTTCACTCGATAGTTATTCACCCTTGTGTGTGGAGTATGCACTCTCACACGGTTTTGAGATCGTCAATGACATCACTGCACTTGCAAATGATGATATTGCACGCATCGTCGCAAAATACGATGCAACGGTTGTGTTGATGCATATGCAAGGCGAGCCTTCGATGATGCAACACGAACCCTCGTATGAAGATGTGATAGTAGAGGTGGACGCTTTTTTTGAAGAGCGTATTGAAAAAGCAAAACGGTTTGGTATTAAAAAGATTGTATTGGATGTGGGGATTGGGTTTGGAAAGAGTTTAGAGCACAATTTGACACTTCTAAAACACCATGAGCATTTTTTACATTTTGGATATCCTTTGCTTGTAGGTGCAAGCCGAAAATCGATGATTGATAAAATCATTCCCACACCTGTAACAGAGCGTTTAGCAGGCTCATTAGCTTTGCATTTAAAAGCGTATGAGCATGGCGCGACGATTTTACGTGTGCATGATGTTAAAGAGCATGTGCAAGCACTGAGTGTACTTCGCGCACTTAATTTGACTTTTTAGGACTTTTTTTGGAAAAAATAATTGATTTATTAACCCGCATCAGTGAGCTTTACGCTATTCCTCAATGGGCTGTTAATACGGGAGCTATTGCTATTTTTTGTATCTTGGTTGCTTTTCCATTTGTGGTGCGCCATCTTATGCAACCTAAGTATTACCGTTTTCGTGAGCTGATTTTATTTAAAGTCTTATGGCGTTGGAAATATAAAAAAGGCGATGTGGTAGGGCTTTGGTGTTATTGTCCTAAATGCCAGGCAATGTTGATGGTCGATGATGAAAATTGTCGCTCCAATGAATCTTTACAAGATAAAGTGACCTATTTTATCTGTAATGAATGTGGTGGACATGAGCTTGGGCGTGTGGTGGGAGGTGATAGACGTTATGCTCTTAGCCTTGTAAAGCGAGACCTTTGGCGTCATATCAAAGAGGGAACGTTTAACGAAGTTTCAACGGCAACAAAAGAAGCTTTGACAATTTACCAAGAAATTGAAGCGTCTAAAAAAAGTGAATCTGATGTGAGTACTCCCGTTGAGCCTTCAATAGCTTCAACGCAGGAAGTAATAGTGATAGACGAGGAAAAAGCAACAGAGTGTGAGTCTGAAGAAGCGTTACATGTAAAGAGCGAAGAAGTACACAACGAGCTCAAAGAGGAAGTTAAAAAAGATGGAATTTGAGTTTTATTATTACGTTATTTTTTTACTTACAGGGCTTGTCGCAGGCTTTATTGACGCAATTGCAGGAGGAGGGGGAATTATCACCATTCCTGTGCTTTTAGCTTCTGGTATGCCGCCACACATCGCTCTTGCGACCAATAAACTTCAAGGCACATTTGGCAGTGGTATGGCTTCAATTAATTTTATCCGTAAGGGATTTATTCAATGGTCTGAAGTCTTTGCTGGGGTGGTTTACACCTTTATTGGTGCAGCACTTGGAACGTATGCCATCTTACTGATGGATGCGAGCATTTTGGCAAAGATTATTCCTGCGATGTTGGTGGGTATTTTTATCTATACGCTCTTATCGCCTAAAATGGGCGAACATGACCGCCATGCTTATCTTGGAAATCATCTCTTTTTTCTTGTTTTTGGCATAGGACTTGGTTTTTACGATGGTTTTTTTGGACCTGGTACGGGAACGTTTTGGACGATAGCTCTGGTGACACTTTTGGGGCTTAATCTTAAAAAAGCCACCGCACAAACCAAAGTGATGAACTTTACCAGTAACATTGTCTCCTTGTGCGTTTTTCTTTGGAGTGGCAATGTGCTTTTTATGGTGGGCTTGCTCATGGGCTTTGGGCAAATTGTAGGTGCCTACATTGGCTCTAACATGGTGATTAAAAAAGAGGTGAAATTCATTCGTACCTTTTTCTTAATCATGGTGGGTTTAACCCTTTTAAAATTAATTTACAGCAGTTATTTTGCATGAACCATCAAGAATACATTGAAAAACTAGAGATTTTAAAAGCGTGGGCAAAGGCTTATTATGTCGATGATGCGCCCATTGCCAGTGATGAAGAGTATGATAGACTCTATCATGAAATTTTAAAGTATGAGCAAGAAAATCCACTGTTTGCTGATAGCAATAGCCCCACAAAACGTGTGGGCGGTGTGGTGTTGGAAGGCTTTGAAAAAGCCTCGCATAAAGCCCGTATGTGGAGCATGGAAGATGTCTTTGATGAGCATGATTTGGATGCGTGGATAGAACGTGTCAAAAAAGTGAAAGAGAGCTTTACCTTTTATTGTGAGCCAAAATTTGATGGGGCAAGTCTCAATCTCATTTATGAAAATGGAATACTCAAACAAGCCATCACCAGAGGTGATGGAAGTGTTGGCGAGGATGTGACTCAAAATGTTAAAACCATTGGCTCTATTCCTTTAAAGATTGCTTATGATGGTGAGATTGAAATTCGAGGTGAGGTGGTTATCAAAAAAGCGGACTTTGAGCGCCTCAATGAAGAGCGTTTAAAAAACGATGAGCCACTCTTTGCCAATCCTAGAAATGCTGCTGCTGGTAGTCTTAGACAGTTAGATACGAGTGTTACGGCAAAACGTAAGCTTATGTTTTACCCGTGGGGCATTGGGGTCAATAGCCTAACGCAGAGTTTTTTAAGTCAAAAAATGAGCTTTGTCTACAGCCTTGGTTTTTTACAACCACCTCGTATTGTTGTGACTAAAAATGTGGAAGATGTTCATACACTTTACCATGAGCTTATCGCAAAACGTGATGAAATCGAGATGATGATGGACGGCATGGTGGTTAAAGTCGATGATATAGCGCTTCAAGAAGAGTTAGGCTATACCGTGAAGTATCCCAAATGGATGGTGGCGTTCAAATTTCCTGCCATTGAGAAAGTGACACGACTCAAAGACATTACCTTGCAAGTTGGTCGTACGGGTGTGGTCACGCCTGTGGCAGAAGTCGAAGCGGTCAATATCGAAGGCGTTGTGGTTGAGCGAGCCACGCTTCACAATTTTGATGAGATAGAGCGTAAAGATATTCGCATAGGAGACAGTGTTATTATTATTCGCAGTGGCGATGTGATTCCTAAGATTATTAAAGTACTGGTGGAGCGAAGAAACGGTACAGAAATAACGCCTCAACGCCCATTAAGCTGCCCCGTGTGTGGCAGTGAGCTTTTGGACGATGGTGCACTCATCAAATGCCAAAATCTCTCGTGTGATGCGAGGGTCGTTGGGGCAATCATTCATTTTGCCTCTAAAAAAGCACTCAATATTGACGGTCTTGGGGATAAAATCGTTGAACAACTCTATGCGCAAAAACTTGTTTTACATGTAAAGGATTTGTATACCTTGAGTGTAGAGCAACTGCTCTCATTGGAGGGCTTTAAGGCAAAAAAAGCGGACAACCTTTTAGCGGCGATTGAGCAGAGTAAGGGAGTTAGTTTAGAGAAATTTATCAACGCATTAGGCATCGAGCATATCGGCGAAGTGGCGGCTAAGAAGATTGCTCGTGCGTTTGGGTTGGAGTGGTTGGAAGCTTCGTATGAAGCGATTATTGGCTTAGAGGGCTTTGGTGAAGAGATGGCAAAGAGTTTGGTGGAGTTTATTCATGTCAACAAAACCGAAACCTATGAGCTTATGGCGGTGATTGAGCCTATTGCTTCAAAGTTAGAGATAATTGAGTCTGTTTTTACGGGTAAAACAGTCGTGCTTACAGGCTCCATGAGCAAACCACGCGATGAGATAAAAGGAATGCTTGAGAAATTGGGCGCAAAAGTGAGCGGAAGTGTCTCCAAAAAGACCGATTTTGTGATTTTCGGTGAAGAAGCAGGTAGCAAGCTGGACAAAGCTATAGAGCTTGGTGTCAAAACACTCAGTGAGAGTGAACTAAATGGGATGATAGAATGAGACTGGATAGTTATCTGTTTGAAAAAGGGTTTGCCCAAAGCCGCAACAAGGCAGCTGAACTCATTAAAGAGGGCAGTGTGTGGCTCAATGGTAAAGTTGAGAGAAAAAGTTCGGTTGAAATTGGCGACAATGATACGGTTGATGTAGAAAAAATCACACAGTATGTGAGTCGTGCTGGGTTAAAACTGCGTGGATTTATCAATGAGCTTTCTTTACATGTAAAAGGGGCAGATGTTCTTGACATTGGTAGCAGTACGGGAGGCTTTGTACAAGTTTGGCTAGAAGAAGATGTGAAAAGTGTCACGGCTGTGGATGTGGGAAGCGAGCAACTTCACCCCTCTTTAAAAGTCGATAATCGAATAATATTGCATGAAAATAGTGATATTCGACTTTTTAATCCTAATAAAACGTATGATATGGTTAGCTGTGATCTTTCGTTTATTGGGATTGGCACGCTTATAGAGCATATCAATCGTTTAGCAAAAAAAGACATTATCATCTTGTTTAAACCTCAATTTGAAGTGGGAAAAGATGTCAAACGCTCCACTAAAGGTGTCGTTAAAGATGGCTCGGCTATTATGCGCGCACAAAATCAGTTTGAGGCACAAACAACAACCCTTGGCTGGCAACTGATGGATAAAAGAGAATCACTTCTCAAAGGGAAAGAGGGGAATGTCGAAACGTTCTACTATTTTAAACAAGCTTAGTGTTGACACTTTAGCCATTGGTAGTTTCGATGGTATTCATATGGGACATCGGCAGCTCATCCGCAAATTAGGTGAGAATGGTGCTCTTTTTGTGATAGATAAAGACCAAGTAAATCTAACCCCTGGTACGAAGCGAAGTTTGTATGCAGGGTATCCGTGTATGTTTTATCATTTTTTAAAGGTTAAACACCTCAGTGGTGCTGAGTTTGTAGCACTTTTGAAAAAAGAATTTCCCAATATAAAAAAGATTTTAGTGGGATATGATTTTTGTTTTGGTCATAATCGTTCATGCTGTGCAGAGGATTTGAAAAATCTTTTTGATGGCGATGTGGAAGTAGTTGAGGCTTTTTCGTATAAAGGTACAGCAATTCATTCCAGTGGTATTCGTGTATACTTAAAAGAGGGTCGTGTGGATGAGGCAAACCGTTTTTTGGGGCGTGAATACAGCATGACGGGTAATGTGGTGGAAGGTCAAGGGCTTGGCAAAAAAGAGCTTGTTCCAACACTCAATCTTAAAGTCTTAGACTATCTTGTCCCAAAATCAGGCGTGTATGCAACACGTACAAAAATAGAGCATACCTTTTATGACTCTGTCTCTTTTATAGGAGAACGCTTAAGTACAGACAGTGCCTTTGCGATTGAGACGCATATTATTGGTGAAATACTTGAAGATAAGGTGGAGAGGGTTGAGCTATTTTTTGTAGATTTTATCCGAGAAAATAGGCATTTTGAAACGCTACCACTTTTGAAGAAGCAGATTGAAAACGATATAGCTGTTGCAAAAGAGCGTTTACAAACCTGCCGTGTTTATTGGTTAGACTTTTTATAGCGATACATTTTTTCATCAACATCTTCTAAGATGGCTTTAAATGAATCCCCTTTAGTAAAAGCACTGACACCAAATGCAAAATCAACATGAAAGATTTTTTCATGGTGTTTTAGGTTCGTGCTTCTTAAATTATTATTGACATTGTCTAAGATTTTTTCCATCTCAGTAGCTGTCGATTGGTGTGAAATAACAATGAACTCATCTCCCGCATAGCGAATTGCTGATGATTTTTCGATACGCAATAAAACTTTTCCAAGCACACTAAGTACTTTATCGCCAACTAGATGACCGTAGGTGTCATTGATATGTTTAAAATTGTTAATATCAATAAAACAAAAAACACCGCTTTGCGTAAAAATATCGTTGTCTAAATATTTTTCAAAAAGCCACCTTCGGTTGTAAAGGTGGGTAAGCTCATCCAAATAGAGTTCTTGTTGAAGCATAGAAATTTTCTTTTCCAAATCAATCATATTTTCTTCAATCATTTGGAGTGCTACATTGTCTTTATTGGCTATGGCAACTTTAGCGTGGCTGACATTTTCTTTTAATGCTGAGGCTGATTTTTCTGTTTCATCTTTAAGCATCTGGATTTTTTTAAGTGCATAAATCAGCGCCATTTCTTTATCATTTTCACTGATGATGATGTTTAATTCTTGAGCTTTGGTGTAAAAGATATCTTTATAAATTTCAGGTAAGACGATTTCAAGTTTTCGAATCTCTTTGATCGTCACATCTGTGAGTTCTTGAAGCTCTTTGTTCATGGGGTTGCTCACTGTAATTTTTTTTAAGTATAGGGGGAGTCTGCTTAATATTTTGTTATAATCCCCATAAAATTATACCTTTGGAATATGAATGGATAAAGTCTTTACAAAAGCGATTACAAAACAGTTTGAGTTTGATGAAGAAGTGGCAAGTGTTTTTGATGATATGCTAGAGCGCTCTATCCCTTTTTACAGGGAAGTCATAGGGCTTACATGTAAAATCATCTGTTTACATGTAAAGGAAAATGCGCGTATTGTTGATTTGGGATGCTCTACGGCTAACACGCTTTTATCTCTTTATAAACTGAGTAACAAAAATTATTCGCTCTTAGGTGTTGATAATGCAGAAGCAATGCTACGTCTTGCCCGTCAAAAAATTCATGCGTATGGTGCTAAAATTGATGTGATGGAAGCAGATATTATGGAAGTTTCACTTCAAAATTATGATGCGATTATCGCCAATTACATGCTTCAATTTATTCGTCCTTTACAGCGACAAGCCTTTGTTCAAAGACTTTATGATGCGCTAGATCCAAATGGTATTTTTATGTTCAGTGAAAAAATTGTTTTTGACGACAAGGTGCTCAATAAACAGATGATTGATGTCTATTATGATTTTAAGCGTGCGCAAGGCTACAGTGATTTTGAGATCGCACAAAAGCGTGAAGCGTTAGAAAATGTTTTGATTCCTTATACCGAAGAAGAAAATCGAGCTATGCTTAAAAATGTCGGATTTGAAACCGTAGAAATAGTGTTTAAATGGGGAAATTTTGCAACATTTTTAGCAAAGAAAGGGAGTTAACTCCCCTTTTTGGATTATTTGTGAAAAAGTTTTGGGTGTTTATTTTGGAGGTATTCAATGACTTCGATGACTTCTTCAAAGCCCATCTCTTCATCTTCGTCTTCTTCCCCAAATACTTCATCGAGTCCTTTAAGGTACAAATCGACTGCTTTGGGCAAGTCTTCTTTTTTAACACCTGCAAAATAAAGTGCAGCGCCTAGCATATCGGCTAGTTGCATTGCCATCTCTTCTATCTCAATTTCTGCCATATCAAGATCTTTTTGAAGTTTTTTGGCGTCCATATATTATCCTTTATTGGCGATGATACTCATCACTTGTGATTTGATAGCATCATAGGTAAAAGCGTCTTTAAAATTGCTTAGCATGCCACCGCTGGCGTTGTGATGCCCACCACCATTGGCAAGGTGTGCTGCCATTTGGCTCACGTCTACTTTTCCACTAGAGCGAAGGCTAATGGTCTTTTTTGAAGTAATATCCATAAAGAAGTCAAAATCAGGATTGCTTTTGAGAAAGTCATTGCCAATAATAGAGACACTCCCAATGTTATACGTTAAAATACCTTTGTACTCTTTGTAATTAATTTGCATTTGCGCTTTGTGGCGTGAGAGTAAAACGACATTGTACGCCGAGATGAGATTACTAAGCGTATCATTTTTATCTGTCATAAAAAAATTCTTTTTGATTGGGTGTATTGCATCATCAAGAGCGATGTGAGGATCTTTACATGTAAAATAATTTTGTGCTTCTTCCAACAGTGCAAAAATGTATTGGCTGTTTACTTGAGGAAACATCACTTTGTTGACCTCTCGCGCTGCACTGACGAGCCCCATGCACACTTTGCCTAATTCAAATTCTGCTTTGTCTTCAAGCCAAATATCCACAGCATTTACTACATCCACAAATTTTGAGAGTTTTTCATCTTGTCCGTATAAAGAGGCAAAAAAATCATAGGTGATTTTTGTAGCACATCGGCTCGAATCCAAACAATACCACTCAAACGTATTGGCACATTCTTGACCTGTTTTATGATGATCAAGAAGGAGTAAAAAAGGCTTCTTCGCACAAATACTCGCTTTTGACTCGAACTCTTTTGCTTGTTCCATCGTAAGATTTAAATCTGTAATTAAAATAGCATGATTTTCAAGGGGCGAATTTTGAATAACATCTAAAATTTGATTGAAACATTCGTTGATTTCTTTGCCATAATTTGAGTTATAAAATGCAATCGAATCAAAATAGTGCTTAGTAACCATCTGACAGCCATAACCGTCTAAATCGGTATGGGAGAGATGGTGAAGAATATAATTCATAAAAGTCCTTGTTTAAAGTTTATCAATTTCGATAGAGCCCATTACTTCAAATTTTGAGCTTGCATCGATTTCAGCATGAGAAAGTACGACAACATCGAGTCCAAACTTCTCAAAAATATCAGAGAGCGATTTACGTAGCATTGGGTCAACGATAATGACTACAGGCGCAATGCCTTTTTGAAGCAATTTTGCCGCTTCATCACTCACCGCTTGCACTAATGTATTGATTTGCCCAATGTTTAAGAGTAAGTCTCTTACCCCATCACGTTCGCGCAGAGTATCTAAGAGTTTTTGCTCTGTGCCTGCATTAAACGTGAGCAGTTTTAAAACACCACTCTCATCTTTATAAAGTTTAGTAATCACACGAGAGAGTTTTGCACGGACTTGCTCAACAATAATCGAGACATTTTTAGTCACCTCAGCCACATCGCTGATGGTTTCTAAAATAGTTAAAAGGTCTTTAATTGGTATTTTTTCATGTAAAAGTGCTTTAAGAACCTTTTGAATAAGCCCAATATTAGCCACTCTTAGACAATCACCCACTACTACAGGGTAGTCTTTTTGTAGTTTATCCACAAGGCTTTGAACTTCTTGACGGGTGAGAAGTTCCTCAGCGTACTTTTTAATAAGCTCACTTAAGTGTGTCGAAATGACCGTCGCTGGATCAACGGTTGTGTAGCCTTTGATGATGGCATCTTCTTTTAAATTTGCATCAATCCAAATAGCATCAAGACCAAATGCTGGCTCTTTGGTAGGAATTCCATTGACTTTTTCAATGGTCAATCCACTGTCCATCGCTAAAAATTTATCAGGATAAATTTCCCCATGACCGATTTCAATGCCTTTAAGAAGAAGCTGATAGTGGTTAGGTGTTAAGTGAAGATTGTCACGAATACGCACTTGAGGAATCAAATACCCAAAGTCCGATGCAATTTTACGTCGCATACTTTTAACACGGTCTAAAAGGTCTCCACCTTGTGCAGGGTCTGCTAATTTAATCAGTTGATATCCTAAGTCAAGTTCTAAAATTTCGAGCTTAAGGATATCGTTAAGCGTTGTCTCTTCTTCTTTACGGAGCTCTTCTGGGCTCTTTTTGGGAGCTTGTTCACTTTTTGCTTTGATATCAGCTTCTTGTTTTGCTTTTTGTAAATTGGCAGGAGTCGATGAAAAAAGTTTATCTAATGAAAAATTACCATCATGGGTCTGTTTAACAAGATAGCCTAGTCCTAAAAAAATTAATCCTACAAATAAAAGAGAAAGAGTAGGAAGACCCGGTACTAATGCAAACATAACCAAAATAAATCCAACGATAAGAAGCGTTTTTGCATCACCAAAAAGTTGATTCATCGCACCTTCGGAAAATCCTTCATCACCCTTGTTCGCTCTTGTAATAATAATACCCGTTGCTGTAGAACTAATGAGTGCAGGTAGCTGTGAAACAAGACCATCTCCAATCGTAAGGATGGTATATGTTTTAGCACTTGTCGATAAATCTAATCCATATTCAAACGCACCAATTAAAAAACCACCAATAACGTTAATAATCGTAATAATGATACCTGCAACGGCATCCCCTTTGACAAATTTACTCGAACCATCCATCGCACCATAGAAGTTTGCTTCTTGAATGATATCTTCACGTCGTTTGCGCGCTGTTTTTTCATCAATAAGACCAGCATTTAAATCTGCATCAATAGCCATTTGCTTTCCAGGCATTGCATCTAATGTAAAACGTGCTGCAACTTCAGCAACTCTGGTAGAACCTTTAGTAATAACCATAAAATTAATTAAAACGAGAATAGAAAAAACAATCACACCAATAACATAATTGCCTCCCACAACAAACTGTCCAAAGCTTGAGATAATATCACTGACCGCATCGGGACCTTGATGCCCATTGGTCAAAATCATTCTAGTGGTAGAAATATTAAGGGCTAATCGAAAGAGGGTAATAATCAAAATAAGAGTTGGAAATGTTGTTAAATCCGTTGGTTTTGGAATATAAAGTGAAATTAAAATGATTAAAACAGACACGGAGAGCGAAATCACAAGGAAAAAATCAAGTACAGCACTAGGAAGTGGAACAATGATAATCGCTAAAATAGAGATTAAAAAAATAACGATGGTTAAATCTTTTGATTTAAGGATAGGTTCTAAAAAAGGAGCGACTCTTGCTAGCAGTCCATTTTGATTTTTTGCCAAAAAAAGCCTTTACACTTCAATAATATCTTTAAGTGTCATATTATCCAAAAATAAATCAATTTTTAATTGAAGTTTATTAAGGATAGGCCAAACACGACAAATTCCACCTTTCCCACCAGGACATTTTTGAGTAGAAGGCGAGCATTCAAATACCATTGTCTGTTTTTTTTCAGCTGATTCAACAATCATTTTAAGTGTTAGCTCTTCAGGTTTGCGAGCCAGCATAAATCCACCATGAGCGCCTTTAAAAGAGGTTAAGATATTCTCTTTCGCCAAAGACTGCAGAATTTTTGCTAAAAAACTTTTAGAAATGCCGAGTTGATTTGAAAGCGTGTCTACATCTTGGGGAGTATTTTTTTGTGAAATCATAATAAGTGATAGCAGTGCATATTCACTAGCTTTGGTTAATAGCATATCTGATCCTCAAGATTTAAATAAGAGAAATATTGTACTAAATAATTGTTATAGTTTTCTTTAATCGTAAAAATAATTTTTTCAAGCAAATTTAATAAATAATTTTGGTTTGTTTTACTATAATTCCAAGCTTTAAAAGCAAAATACATTACCAACTAAGGAGGTCATTATGGCTTTAGGTTCGGCGGAAAAAAAAGAAATTGTTACCAAATTTGGTAGAAAAGAAGGAGACACAGGTTCTCCAGAAGTACAAATTGCACTTCTTTCAAAAAGAATTGTTGATTTGACAGAGCACTTGAAAAGCAATGCAAAAGATCACTCTTCAAGACTTGGTCTTCTAAAGCTTGTTGGTCAGCGTAAGCGTTTGATGCAGTATCTTAAGCGTACAGATTTTGTTACGTATACTAAAATCATTAAAGAGCTTTCTATCAGAGATAAGTAGTTTTTTGACTTTTTAATCTTTACACTAAATATAAGGCAAAATAGAAATCAATTTTTATTTTGCCTTTCTTCTTTAAAACTTTCAAAGATAACTCAGCCTATAATATTCTCTCTTAAATCTTATATAAGGAATTTCAAATGAAACTCATTATAACAGCCTTTATGTTAAGTCTTTTTGTTATGGCTTCTTTTAGCGGTTGCGAGAGAAATGACTACCAACATCCAGCACATCGAAGCAGTCAAGGTAGTTAACTTTTAACACCTCATTGTAGAACTTTTAGTGTTACTTCCCATTTTAAATTATTCCAAGTTTTCAATTTAAATCTATGTTTTATACGTTTTTTCGTATAAAACATAGATAATTTGCATATTTTATATGTTTAAAAGTATTAAAATACATAAAATTGATGTTTTTATGGTAGAATTACATACAAATATGTCGTATTTATGTGTAATTAAACCTCTCTTGGTTACAATCTTGCTCATGAAAACAAATGACATATTCAATCTCTTGCATAACGCTGTTGAATCAAAATTTTTTGGGAAAAAAATATCACAGCGTGAGATGGCAGATAAGCTTGGAGTATCAATGAGAACCTATCAGGATTGGAAGATAGGAAACTCACAACCACAAGCCGCTACTGCTATTTTTAAGATGTTAGGAGAATTAGAAGAACAAGATGTCATGCGTTTGGTTAAACGTATAGCAAACGAATTAAAGGAGCAAGAATGAGTACTTTAAGTCAAAGCGAAAGACAAGCATTAAATGATATTTTTAGTGTGATTGCACAAAAGGAGAGCAAAGCTTCTAAACTCAAAAATAATATTACTGGATTATTTTATTTTCTCAAGTATTTTTTAAAAGATAAAAAAAGTACTAAATTTTTAACGCGTTAATACTTCATCTCATCTTAATCTATTTTTTCTTTTCTTCCAAAATCATATTTTAAAAACACACTTTGGATTTTATTTTCATAGCAATAGTCTTGTCTGTTTTATTACTTGACAATATAACGCTCAATGTTGTATAATTTTATCAGCAATTAAACATTAAGAGTGCTAAAATGAAAAAGCCTTCAAAGCAAGAGTTGATTTTAGAGTCCATCATTCAAGCGTATTTAAAATCAAGAATGCCTATAGGTTCTTCTGAGCTTCAAATGCGTTTAACCTTGGATATGTCGCCTTCAACGATTCGTATCTATTTTAAAAAACTCTCAGATGTTGGTTCTTTAGCACAGTATCATATTAGTGGTGGACGTGTTCCCACGCAAAGTGCTCTTAGAGGATATTGGCAGGATAAAATAGACACAACAAAGCCAGTCGCTCTTAAAAATATTGATAAAGTCAAACGTTCTACAAATGACCATAATCTCTTCTGTATTTTAGAAAAGAGCATGGGTGGAAGCTTTAAGGAATTGATGAGTGTTCAAAATCGCTATCTTATTTTGATTTTTGACGCGCATGAAGTGGTTTTAAAATACAATCCAAAAGTTGAGCAATTTTTGCAACGATTTGTGGGCTGTGAGATGCGAGAACTTAAAGATATATCAGCACAAGTTGGATTGTACGAATTACATGAAAAACTTTCACAGATTTTTTCTCAAGCACCTATTGTGAAAGAAGGTGAGAAAGAGATGTATGCTATTGCTAAAGAGCTGCATAATGAAGCATTTATTCAACATTTTCAAACACTTCATTTTATAGAATCCATGCATGATGGTCTTTATTTTGATGGATTTGTACCTGCTGGATGCATGGCAATTAAACAAAAAGCAAAGTTAAAAGACGAGGATTCTGTGGTTGACTTTTTCTGTTTTGGCAGAATAGAGAGTGATTTTGAAGATTTTTTTAATCAAGTAAAGGAGTAAAGAGTGAGTGAAACGATAAAGGATGAATCCTTAGTTGAAGAAGAATGCGCTCAAGAGTGCTGTGAATCTGAAAATGAGGTGCTCGAAGATGAAGAGACTAGTAAAAATGATGAAATTGAAGCATTGAAATCGAAAATTAGCGAGTTAGAAGATAAGTATTTACGTGCAAATGCAGATTTTGATAATATGAAAAGACGCTTAGAAAAAGAGAAAATGCAAGCGATTGCGTATGCACACGAAGTGTTTGCACGCGATCTTTTGCCCGTTATTGATTCTTTGGAAATGGCAATTCTTGCGGGAAGTAACGCAGAAATTGAAAGTGGTGAGCTTCTTAATAAGGTTAAAGAGGGCTTAGGTTTGACCATTGAGCAGTTTAGAAAAGCATTTGAAAAACATGGTGTTGAACTTGTGGATATTGAAGGAACCTTTGATCCAAATTTCCACGAGGCTGTGATGCAATTAGAGAGTGAAGAAAAAAGTAGCGGCGAGATTTTGCAAGTTTTCCAAAAAGGTTACAAGATCAAAGAGCGCATTTTAAGACCAGCAATGGTGAGTATTGTTAAGTAAAGTTTCTGCCAACTTTGTTGGCAAGCTTTAGCGCCCCAGTGGCTAATGTAGCCAACAAGAGCTTTGCTCTGTTGGCGTGTAAAAATCAAAATCAAAACAAAAGGATAAAAGATGGGAAAAGTGATAGGAATCGACTTAGGAACAACAAACTCATGTGTTTCTGTTTATGAAAGAGGAGAAAGTAAAGTAATACCAAATAAAGAGGGTAAAAACACAACACCTTCCGTGGTTGCATTTACTGATAAAGAAGAAGTGCTAGTAGGTGATACTGCAAAACGTCAAGCGGTTACAAACCCAAAAAGAACAATCTATTCAATCAAAAGAATCATGGGTCTTATGAGCAATGAAGATGAAGCAAATGAAGCTAAAAAACGTCTTCCGTATGCTGTTGTAGATCGAAATGGTGCATGTGCGATTGAAATTGATGGTAAAGTGTATACACCACAAGAGATTAGCGCAAAAGTTTTGATGAAACTTAAAGAAGATGCAGAAGCGTACCTCGGTGAAGAAGTAACAGATGCAGTTATTACTGTTCCTGCATACTTTAACGATTCTCAGAGAAAAGCGACTAAAGAAGCAGGTACGATTGCTGGCTTAAATGTTCTTCGTATTATTAACGAGCCAACAGCAGCGGCACTTTCTTATGGCTTAGATAAAAAAGAGGCTGAGAAAATCGTTGTTTATGACTTGGGTGGTGGTACATTTGACGTTACCGTTCTTGAAACAGGTGACAATGTTGTTGAAGTTCTCTCAACTGGTGGAGACGCTTTTTTAGGTGGTGATGACTTTGATAACCGCTTAATTGACTGGTTAGTGGGTGAGTTTAAAAGTGAAAATGGTATTGATTTAAAATCAGATGTTATGGCACTTCAACGTTTAAAAGAAGCGGCTGAAAATGCAAAAAAAGAGCTTTCTTCTTCAATGGAGACAGAAATCAACTTGCCATTTATCACCGCAGATGCGACAGGCCCTAAACACTTAGTGAAAAAACTAACCCGTGCGAAATTCGAATCTATGATTGATGATTTGGTTGATTTAACCATCAAAAAAATCAAAGAAGTTGTTAATGATTCTGATTTGAAAAAAGCTGAGATTAAAGAGATCGTGATGGTTGGCGGATCAACCCGTGTTCCTTTGGTTCAGCAAAAAATCAAAGCATTCTTTGAAAAAGAGCTGAACAAATCAGTCAACCCTGATGAAGTAGTTGCTATTGGTGCTGCGATTCAAGGTGCGGTTATCAAAGGTGATGTTAAAGATATTCTTTTACTAGATGTTACTCCTCTTAGCCTTGGTATCGAGACATTGGGTGGCGTGATGACAAAACTCATTGAAAAAGGAACGACCATTCCTGTTAAAAAATCACAAGTCTTTTCAACGGCAGAAGATAACCAGCCTGCGGTTACCATTCATGCCTTACAAGGTGAGCGTGAGTTTGCAAGAGATAATAAGTCTTTAGGACAGTTCAATCTTGACAATATTCCTCCCGCACCTCGAGGTGTACCACAAATCGAAGTCTCTTTTGATATCGATGCAAATGGTATTTTAACAGTCTCTGCCAAAGATAAAGCGACAGGTAAAGTTCAAGAAATTAAAATTTCTGGAAGTTCTGGACTTGATGATGCAGAAATCGAGAGAATGGTTAAAGATGCTGAGCTTCACAAAGAAGAAGATAAAAAACGCAAAGATGCTGTTGATGCTAGAAATCAAGCCGATGCATTGGCTCATCAAACAGAAAAATCTTTAAGTGAAATGGGTGATGCGATAAGTGCTGAAGACAAAGCAAAAATCGAAGTAGAACTCAAAGCCTTAAAAGAGGTTTTAGCAAACGAGAGTGCAACAAAAGAAGAGATTGATGCCAAAGTAAAATCGTTGAGTGAAGCAAGTCATAAATTGGCTGAAGCGATGTACAAAAAAGATCAAGGCGAAGCAGGCAATGCTGGTGGCGAAAAACCAAAAGCTAAAAAAGATGACGATGTTATCGATGCTGAAGTAGAATAAAACGTTTTTATGAAGCTTTACATGTAAAGAGATAACTTTACATGTAAAGCGCTTTTTTTAACCGTTAAGCTTTGAGAGATTTTCACTTTGAAGTGTTTTTTCCATAATCTCAATCTCTTCCTTCCCGCTACGTAAAATCTTATCATCTGTTTCCAAATGTTTATTTTTAATCTTCTCAGGATAGTCAACATTACGTAAAATATGTTTTATCGTATTGATACGTGCTTTTTTCTTGTTATCAGAAAGGACGATTGTCCAAGGGCATCGAGGGTTATTAGAGGCTAAGAGCATTGAGTATTTTGCAATGGTGTATTGATCCCACATCTCTTGTGACTTTTCATCAACAGGAGAGAGTTTGAACTGTTTGAGTGGATCTGTTTTGCGCTCACGAAATCGTTTAGCTTGTTCATCTTTACTGACAGAGAAATAAAATTTGAAGAAAATAATGCCAGAGTTTGCTATCATTGTTTCAAATTTGGGTACTTCCCTTAAAAACTCTTTATGTTCTTCCTGCGTACAAAATCCCATAACCGGTTCTACACCGGCTCTATTATACCAAGACCTATCGAATAAAACGATTTCACCAGAAGAGGGGAGATGTTGCGTGTAGCGTTGAAAATACCACTGTGTACGTTCTGTATCGGAAGGTTTTGAAAGCGCTACAACTCTAGCACCACGAGGGTTAAGATGTTCAGTGATACGTTTAATGGTTCCACCTTTTCCAGCCGCATCACGTCCTTCAACAACAATGAGAACTTTTAGCCCTTTATCTTTAACGTGATTTTGAAATTTAATAAGTTCAACTTGAAGTTTTTTGAGCTCTTTTTCATATTTCAAATCACTCTTTCTCATCCATACTTGTACTTTTCCGTCTTGTTCGAGCTCATCTTTTTTTTCTTCAATGACGGTTAAAGAGGGTTCAACTGCAACTTTTTCTTTAACTTTCTTTTCTTTTTTCTCTTTCTTCTTGCCCATTGTCCACCTCTTGTGTATAAAATTTGTCTACTTCTTCAAATCGTTTGAATTTACAAAATATTTAGGATAGTTTGGTAAAATATAACACTACTTTATAAAAGGTGCATCATAATGAAACATATTTTAAGAGGATTTTCTCTTCTTTTTGTCTTAACGCTCTCTTTAATAGCGAATCCTCCTAAAATCTTAACGCCTGAAGAGGCTTTTACTATCTCAGCACTCCAAAGTGAACAAGGTGTAACCATCAAGATAGGCTTAGGTGAGGGGATTTATCTTTATGATGATAAAATTAAATTAGAACTTGTTAAACCTAAACAGCTCTCATTAGAAGAGTATGTTTCACGACCAAAGCCAGAACATTATCAAGACTATATCACGCAACGTCAACCCTTCGAGATGTTTATACCTCAAAGCCTACTGGATAAAGAGGTTCAAAAAGGCTCTTTTACGATTAAATTTTCTTACCAAGGGTGTTCGGAACTTGGCATTTGTTATCAGCCCATGTCCAATGACTTTACATTTACATTAGGAAATTCTGTAAAATCAGCCTCTTTGGGAACAGAACAAGACCAAATTGCATATACGTTGGCTAATAGTAACATTGCTATCGTTCTTGCTACTTTTTTTGGCTTTGGATTGTTATTGGCTCTTACACCGTGTGTTTTTCCGATGATTCCTATTTTATCGTCTATTATTGTTTCACAACCCAATGCTACCATGAATGCAAAGCGAGGGTTTTTACTCTCTTTGGTTTATGTGTTAGCGATGTCTTTAGCGTATG
This sequence comes from Sulfurospirillum sp., assembly GCA_018058685.1. Classification (GTDB taxonomy): domain Bacteria; phylum Campylobacterota; class Campylobacteria; order Campylobacterales; family Sulfurospirillaceae; genus Sulfurospirillum. The sequence goes on along the minus strand of JAGOZL010000012.1, from coordinate 79 downwards.
CGATTGCAGGCGTGCTTGCAGGTCTTTTTGGAGCTAATTTACAAGCTTCCATGCAAAATCCTTGGGTGATTACTGTTTT
>JAGOZL010000011.1 GCA_018058685.1 Sulfurospirillum sp. | reverse complement strand
CATCAATCACTTCACCCGTACAATCTACTCCTAATTTTCCACCGAACAAAGCATTTGGAGAAGCATGATCAAGTGCGTCACACACCCCTTCACTGATAAGAAGTGTTTTAGCGCTAATGCGATTAAGCATATAATCGACAATCGCATCGTATTCTTCCAAATCAGGAGCATCTTCTCCGACAAAAAATGCATGTTTAACAAAACTCATTTGCCCCACTCCCCAAAACGCATGCATAAACTGTTTCGCATGCCCAGGATAAAGCACATTCATCTTTGCCAAAATGAGATTATGAAAAACTCCATTTTCGGGCATATTATAATCAATCAAATCAGGTGCTGTGGTCTTTAAAAGCGGTAAGAAAATACGCTCTGTCGCCCATCCCATGTATTTATCTTCTAGCGGTGGTTTGCCCACAACGGTGGCTTGATAGACTGGCTTTTCTTTACATGTAATGCACGTCACATCCATCACAGGGTATGGCTCTTTGAGCGTATAATAACCCGTATGGTCGCCAAAAGGCCCTTCGATTTCGCTCAAAGATGGGTCAACCCACCCTTCAATGACGATATCGACATCCTCAGGCACATAAATTGGATTGGTTAAAGATTTAACAAGACGAGCATTTTTATCTTTTATAAAACCATAAAGTAGAAGCTCAAACATCCCTATGGGCATTGGGGCTTGTCCACACCAGATGTAAAGCGGATCACCACCGATGCCAATACTCACAGGCATTTTTTTGCCTGCTTTTTTATACTCATGGAAAAAATGCGCACTGTCTTTATGAATTTGCCAATGCATCCCTAAGCGGTTTTTATCGTACACTTGCAAACGGTACATGCCTAAATTTTGTTTGGTACCATCTAAGCTTTGCGTATACACTTGCCCCATTGTGATAAAAGGACCTCCATCTTCGCTCCACGTGGTAAGAATAGGAAAATCATACAGATTAGGCTCCATAGAGACTTTGCTTTGACAAATGCCTTTTCCCTTCAAGCGTTTTGGTAGCGCATTTTTAAGATTAAAAAGCGTTCCTAACATGCCCACTTTATCCATAAAAGAGGTCGGTGGCTTCATATGCATCAAAGACTCTATTTGTTTAGCAACCACATTTGGATTTTTACCAAAAATAAGCTCTGTTGCCTTCCTAGAGCCAAAAACATTCATTAGTACAGGCATATCAAAGCTTTTTTGTAAGCGTTTACTCACAGGCTTTGTAAATAAAAGTGCACGAGAGTCCTCTTTTTTTACCTCAATATAGGCTAAATGAGGAATTTCAAGGTCAATATCTAGTTCTTCGTCAATCACTCGCAATAAATCATGTTCACGTAATAAGGCAATGACTCTATCCATTCTCTTTTCCTTTTAAAATATCTCACTCAAGGCTATCTTCTCAGCACGTTCTAAAAGTGCTTTAGCCCCTTTTGCTACGACTCTGTTTGCCAACTCTTTTCCCACACCAACATAATCATTTTTATGTGCAGTCATCTCTTCCATGATAAGCTCAGAACCATCAGGAAGTCCTAAAATCGCTTTTACATGTAAAGCATCTTCTCTCACTTCGGCATTCACGCCAATAGGCACTTGACAACCACCCTCTAAGACCGCGATAAATTCTCGCTCAACACTGGTTTCGATGATCGCTTCTTCATCATTTAAGATACTCACCAAACGCTCAACTTCCATATCATCGATGATTTCAATCCCAAGCGCAGCCTGCCCAGAAGCAGGTATCATCACCTCTTTTGAAATAGGAGTAAAGAAATTGACTTCGTTTTCTAAGCCTAATCGCTTAATACCAGCACTCGCTAAGATAATCGCATCAAACTCGCCATCTTTAAGCTTTCGGATACGAGTATTAACATTGCCTCGGAGGTTTTTTATCACAAAATCAGGGCGAATTTTAAGGAGCTGCATACGACGGCGTAAACTGGTTGTTCCAACCACAGCGCCTTCTGGTAAAGCCTCTAAGCTGGCATATTTTTCCGACAACATAGCATCTCTGACATCTTCACGCTTACTAATGACACCTAGTTTTAATCCTTTCGGAAATTCCATAGGCACATCTTTAAGGCTATGCACTGCAATATGCGCTTCACCTCGAAGCATCGCTTCTTCAAGCTCTTTGGTAAAAAGCCCTTTTCCTCCAATTTTTGCGAGAGCAACATCAAGGATTTTATCGCCTTTTGTCATCATGACGGAAAGTTCAACCTCAAGTCCAGGATGGGCTTTTTCAAGTTCAGCTTTGACATGTTCCGATTGCCAAAGAGCAAGTTTACTTCCACGCGTTGCAATAATCAGTTTTTTCATTTAGACTCTTTCATAAATTTTCTATACGATTTTTTTGAATCATCTTTTTTACCATCGACATAAATGGTAGGTGTTCCATTGACCATCAGATTATGGGCTAAGGCTTCATCATCAGCTAACTTTTTCAAAATATGCGGTTGATTGATTTGAGCTACAGTAAAATTGGTTTTAAACGTTGCGTTGAAAATATCTAAAATGACCTTTTCATCGCTCTCTTTGATATCTAAAACTTCTTGGTACACTTTTTTGACAATCTCTTTATCCCCTTTTTCTTCCGCCAAAATCATCGCTTTCACCAAAGTAGGTGCCGCAACATGAATGCTTAGTGGAAAATGGTAATAAAAAAGAGCAAATGTCGAAGGATTTTTCTCAACATCTGCAATCACTTCAGGCACAAAGTCCATACAAAAAGGGCATAACGGGTCACTAAAAATAACCAGTTTATGCGGTGCATTGAGTTTTCCTGCTAAAAGGTGCTCTTTATTGTAAGCAGATGCATCCATATCAAGTGAAAAGTTATTTTTAATGCTTCGACCAGAACTCAAATCAATAAAATCTTTACTCAAAATCTTTCCATTGGTAAAAACAATATCATTGACAGAGACTTTTTTACCTGCTTGCTTTGTCAAATTTAAATCAATTCGTACAAAATAGACCATCCAACCAAGAGACTCTTTCATCTCCTCTTTTTTCAAAATCACAACCTTATCAAAGGTATAATTTTCATTGGTTGCTATGGCTTTTTGTAAAAAGCTAACGACTTTTGCATCATTTTCATTATTCGCAAAAAGCGACACACTACTTAAGGCGATGATCGTCAATAACTTCAACATCAATGATGTCATGTTCTTTTCCTTGTTTGAAATGATGAGAAGGTTTTTCCTCATTTACATGTAAAAACTTACTTATAAAAAGTGTCGTAAAAAAGCTAAATTGCAGACATAAAGCGACAATATCGCCTAAAAAGCCTGGCAAAATAAATAAAAATGCACCAACAATACTCCAAAGATTGAGTTTTTGAAAGGCATGAACGCTAATTTGACGTTGCATCAAAGCATTGAGATTTTGCATTAATGTTACGCGCATATTGGCTAATAATACAAAACCCACAATCGCTGAAAAAACAATCTCGGCAAAGGTTGCAAATGCGCCAATAGAAGAAGCGATGTTTACACTCACCATCACCTCTAAAAAAAGATAGATTAAAAAATATTTCACGCGAGCAATTCCAATAGCTTTGTCAACGCATCTTCTTTTTTGACAACGGTTTTTTCTAATGTTTTACGCTCAACAATTTCAACAAACCCCTCTTCTAACTCTTTCCCAACGATAAGGGCATACGGAAGTCCAATGAGTTCATAATCTTTCATTTTAAAACCAAAACGCTCATTTCTATCATCTAAAAGCACACTCAAACGCTCTTTTTTCAAAGCAGTGTAAATTTCTTCAGCATACGAACTTTGCGCTTCATCTTTACTGTTAGAAACAATGATATCAAGCAAATAAGGAGCGCTCTGTTTGTTCCAGATACACCCTTTGTCATCATGGCTTGCTTCTATCATCACCGCAACCAAGCGACTCACCCCAATGCCATAACATCCCATATAAAAAGGTTGCGCTTTGCCATTTTTATCTAAGAAGGTGGCTCCCATAGCTTTAGCGTATTTTTGTCCCAGTTGGAAGATATGCCCTACTTCAATGCCTTTAGTCACATACAGTGCTTCACCACAACACGCACATCTATCACCTGCTTTAACACTTACCAAGTCTGCATAACGCTCTTCTTTGAAGTTAAACATGGAGACACCTACCATGTGATAGTCTACTTCATTTGCGCCACAAATCAAATCTTTTGCTTCTTTTAGTTCGAAATCTATGTAAAATTTTACACATTCCAAGCCAACAGGTCCTATAAATCCAGCTTTAAGCCCTGCTTTCTCGACCTCTTCTAAACTCGCGTCAAGCAAATCTAAAGCACCACACGCATTCAAAGCTTTAACTTCTTGAAGTTCATCATTGCCTCGGACAAAGAAAACAACTATCTCTTCTTTATCAACATATACAGCTTTTTTAACTACCGCTTTAATGCTGTAAAAGGCATCCGCTTTGAAAAAAGCACACACATCATCAATGGTTTTCATATCAGGTGTTTTAAATTTTGCAAGGTTGGCAATTGGCGCTTCAATGGTAGTTGTTTTTGGCGCACGCTTTGCAGCTTCGATATTAGCCGCATAGGAGCATTTTTCACACACCACAATATCATCTTCGCCATTTTGTGCCAAGACCATAAACTCTTTACTGCCACTGCCACCTATTGCGCCACTGTCCGCTTCAACGGCTCTAAAATCAAGCCCTAAACGTTTGAAGATTTTGGTATAAGTCTTTTCCATCACATCAAACTCTTGCTTCATGCACGCTTCATCCGCATGGAAACTGTAGCCATCTTTCATGGTAAACTCTCGTCCACGTAAAAGTCCAAAGCGAGGACGTGCTTCATCACGAAACTTTGTCGTGATTTGATACAAATGTAATGGAAGTTGTTTATAGCTGTTGATACGGTTACGAACGATATCAACAACCACTTCTTCATGCGTTGGCCCTAAAACAAATTCATTTTCTTTTCTGTCTTTAAAACGACACAACTCTTTACCAAAAACATCATAACGTCCGCTTTGTTTCCACAAATCAGCTGGCGTTACGACATCCATTTGGATTTCTTGCGCCCCTGTTTCGTCCATCTGGGCTTTAACAACATCTTTTATTTTGTCAAAAACGATTTTTCCCATCGGTAAAAAGTTATACAGTCCACTTCCTACTTGAGAGATGAAACCGCCACGCACCAAGTATTGATGGCTTGGAAGCGTCGCATCTTTGGGCGCTTCTTTGGTCGTTGGTGCATACAGTTTTGAAAATCTCATTTTATTCCCCCCATTTGGTATTCGCATTTGTACATGTTCATGCGCTTTGTTTGGTCTTCGTTGATGTTAAAAATATATTGAACCGCTTGAACGATGGTGTCTGATTCTGGTTTATCAGCAGCCTCTTTGAGGTTTTTGGTGGCGGTGTGTAAAAAGGAGTTAAATGCATGATGCATCACTTTTGCCACATGTTCTTGTAACTCTTCAGGAATGTACCCTTTTTTGACAGCTTTTTCGAGCTCTTGCATCGAACAGCACTTCGCATGATCTCGTATCTCTTTGATAATAGGTTCTACACACATGCTTTGCAACCATTTAAAGAAATCCATGGTTGAACGTCCTACGATACTGTAAGCAATCTTAGCTTGTTCTTCACGAAGCGACATATTTTTAGTGACAATCTCTTCTAGGTCATCCACCGCGTATACATGTAAATTATGATGTTCTTTTACTTCGATATCACGAGGTACCGCGATATCAAACCAATAGCGTGAAAAATCTCTTTCTTGTACCATATCATCAGTGATAACACTGTGTGGGGCTCCCGTTGCTGAAAAAACCAAGCGATAACGATTGATATACTCTGTCAATTTTGCATACGGTGCTACTGTAGCAAGCTCTCCTAACTCATTGGCAAGCTCTTGCGCACGTTCTAAATTTCGGTTGATGATAATAAGATTAACCCCATTAGCGATTAAATGCTTTGCCGCAAGCTGACTCATTTCACCCGCACCTACGACTAACGCTGTCAATCCACCAATATCTCCCAACAAATCCTTTGCTTTTGCCACTGCAACGCTAGAAACAGAAACAGGGCTTTTAGAGATATCGGTTCGACTACGCACTTCTGCAGCACAGCGAAACGCATGGTGCATCGCGCGACCTAACTTTTGCCCACAATAATTGTGTTCAAAAGCAAATTTAAACGCCTCTTTAAGCTGTCCAGCGATTTGTGTCTCACCAATCACAAGGCTATCAAGCGATGAACAGACTGTAAAAAGATGGTGAATGGCACCATTGTCTTCATACGTATCAGCCCTTCCCTCAAGCTCTTCTCGTGGAACATCAGAGACATAACTTAACAAATCAAAAACATAATTAAGCGCACTTTGTACTTCGCTTACACTGGTGATAATTTCGACACGATTACAAGTAGAAAGTAAAATCACTTCATTAATCGCTTCGCAGTTTTTTAATTGCGACATAAAATGGCGACTTTTTTCTTCTGAATTAAAGGCTAATTTTTCACGAACACAGATATCAGTGTTTTTATGGGTAAAACTAAGGGTTAAATAATGCATTAAAAATTCCTCTCAATCATCTCCGTGATGATAGGAGCAAGTCCAACATCATCTTCACCTTTAATAGCTTCTAACGCTTCAAATCCTAGCTTTTTGGCGTACGCTATGGCATCTTTAATCGCAGATGTCTCTTCCATCTTTTGCTTAATCCACAATGATTCATCCGCACTTAGCTCTTTTTGAAACAAAGAGAGTAACGTGCTCTTTTCTTCGGCGCTTAATTTATCGTACATGTAAAGATACGGTAAAGTTGTTTTGCCTTCTTTAAAGTCATTTAAAGAAGGTTTCCCTAATGTTTCGCTGGATTGAGTGATATCCAAGATATCATCAACAATTTGAAACGCAAGTCCTAGGTTTTTACCATATAGTGCATACTTTTCACTCGCTTTACCCGCAAGTAACGCAGCAGACTTTGCAGAAGCTTCAATCAATGAAGCCGTTTTTTTGTAAATCATATCAAAATATTTTTCATGGCTCTCATTAAATGAAGCGGCAAGTTCTACATCTAAAAGCTCACCAACGGAGAGAAGTGCAACGGAATGAGAAATACTGTACGCAACCTCTTTTGGCATAAACGTCAGTTCACTAAAGCCTTTTGAATAAAGAATATCACCAAGCATGATAGCGGTTTTATTGCCATAGGTTGCGTTGATAGAAGCTTCTCCACGGCGTGTAAACGCATCGTCGATCACATCATCGTGCAACAAGCTTGCCGCGTGAATGAGCTCAACAATGGCTGCAAGTTTAAGCGCTTCTTCACTCTGCCCTGCAATTTTAAAGATAAGTTTTGCACGTAAACGCTTGCCTTTTGGAACTTTATGAAAAAGCTCAACACTTCTTGCATCACCTAAAGATGCAACCATTTCTAACATTAACATTTCAACTTTTGCTAGCACTGCATGTCCTACTTTAGTTTTTCTTAGGCTTGAATTCAACTTGAATTCGTTCTTGATTGTCTTCTATAAATATATCTAAAATTGCCTCACGGTTGCTTTGATCGAAGTCATTGAAGAAAATTCGCGCTAAAACTCTCGAATCCATCTTGTTTTCTCCATCAGGTAACAAAGGCACAGTAACACTCTCCAAAGGGTACGTTTTTTTCATAATAAACTGATACGGATGCCCTCGGTAATTGACCAATAAAAAAAGCTGATCATTGGCAAAAAGCGTCCAACGAAACTTTAAAAGATAGTCATTGTTTGGATTCTCCACAGTTGCTTTTTTAGTCACCTCTTTGCGGTTAATAAAAACAAACCCTAATTCATCTTTTTTGAGTGCAAAACGATAATTGTATTCATACGCTGGAGCGGCATTTAGTGTAACACATCCCCACAGTAACAAAAAAAATGCAATACCAAATGGGATTTTACTCATTTTGTGTTAATATTTCTCCCACTGTCGCAATAAAAAAATCATTATTTCGCTCATGTATCTCATCGGCTCGCTCCAAAAGCAGTGAATGAACTGCTTGATGAACGTTTGAGCCTAGATGTTCTTCAAGGAGAAGTTCCATCGCATTGTAACGTTCAACAATATCCAAGAGCTTTTCTTTTACCAAATTTCTATTGGCATTAAAGAGAATGTCGAAAAATTTACTTTTGGGACTTCCCATAAAAATATCGTCTTCATCTTCATACAACATCCTTGACTCCTTTACTTACATAGAGTTCAGATTATAGCTTGTCTCTTCTGAAAAAGTGCTTCTGTATCTTGTCTTACGATACAATTTATTACTAACAAAGATGTTAGCTTGAGCTTTATAGAAGCGTTATTCTACAGCTTTAAAACTACCTAAAATATGATATTTACATATAATTATACATATAATAATCACTACTTTAAATTATGTTAGTGCGTATTTTTTTGTGGATATAAAAATATTATTCTTCTCTTTTTTGTTTTACATGTAAAGAAATAAAAAAGTGTTTCCACCCTCCCCTATCACACAAATTTAATCCCTATTTTTTTAATCATTACTTTTTTGATTATTTTACTTGACATTAATCAAAAAATAGTTTATACTTTCATCAACATTTCAAAAACAAGGAAGCACCCCATGACTCAAGAAACACTCGCCCTTCATCACGGATACGATAAACAACACTTTGGGACTATGTCAGTTCCTGTCTATCAAACAACGGCTTATGATTTTGGTAGTGCTGAAACAGCCGCTAACCGTTTTGCTTTAAAAGAACTTGGACCTATCTACACTCGTTTAAATAATCCAACAACCGATGTCTTAGAAGCACGTATTGCCGCTTTAGAAAATGGAGAAGCGGCTATTGCAACCGCAAGTGGTCAAGCGGCTATCTTTTTTGCCATTGCTAACCTTGCAGAAGCTGGCGATAACATCATCGTTGCAAAGAAAATTTATGGTGGAGCGACCACCCTTTTAACCCACACCATCAAACGCTTTGGTATCAAAGCAAAGGTTTTTGAGAGCGACAATGCAGATGATTTGGAAAGCTTGATTGATGATAAAACAAAAGCTATTTTCTTTGAAACACTTTCAAACCCACAAATTGCGATTCCAAATATCGAAAAAATCGTCGCTATCGCACAAAAATACAACATTGTGACGATTGCTGATAACACCGTAGCAACACCTATTTTATTTCAACCATTAAGCCATGGTATTGATGTGAGTGTTCACAGTGCTAGCAAGTATATCAATGGACAAGGAAGTGCTATTGGAGGCTTGATTATCGAGCGTAAAGGACTTAATGAAAAACTTATCGGCAACCCAAGATACGCTCACTTTAACGAGCCAGATGAAAGTTACCATGGATTAGTCTATGCGCAGCTGCCTTTTCCAATTTTCAGTTTACGCATCCGTCTTTCACTCATTCGTGATATTGGAGCGACCATTTCTCCTTACAATTCTTGGTTGCTTATCCAAGGGCTTGAAACGCTTTCTTTGCGTATCAAAGAGCATTCTCGCAATGCTTACAAAGTGGCATCATTTTTAAAATCACACCCAAAAGTCAAAAAAGTCTCTTATCCAGGACTTGAGAGTGATCCATTGCATGATAGAGCAAAACAGTACTTTAAAGACTCTCTTACCTCTGGGCTATTAAGCTTTGAAGTGGAAAATTTAGAGTTTGCTAAGCATATATTGAATACCACAAAGCTCTTTTCCGTTGTTGTCAATATTGGTGATTCAAAGTCGATTATCACTCATCCTGCAAGCACAACACACCAACAACTCTCTCTTGAAGAACTAGAGCGTGCAGGCATTAAACAAGGCGTGATTCGATTGAGCATCGGACTTGAAAATGCGGATGATTTGATCGAAGATCTAAAAATTGCGTTAGGTTAAGGAGTTATTATGTCACTACTTTCAACCAAAGGTATTTATGGTTTGCATGCCATGTACCAACTTTTTATCACAAAATCTGACAAGCCCATGCAAATTAAAGAGATTTCTTCCAAAGCTGACATTCCTCAGAACTATTTGGAACAGCTTTTAATTTTATTGCGCCAAGCAGGTCTTGTGAGCAGTGTAAGAGGCGCATATGGTGGCTATTTATTGGCTAAAAGTGCCAATGATATTTTGATTAAAGATATTTTGATAGCACTTGAGGGTAATTTAGTCGTAACAGATACAGAGATTAAAGATCCTGTGCTTCGTATATTTTATGAAGAAAGCAATGCTAAGATACAAGAGATTTTTAATTTGCCATTGTCCGATTTTGAAGTTTATGCACAGCGACTGAGCAGTCAGTTTAGCTATAGCATCTAAACCATTATTAAAAACATAAAAGGAAACTATCATGTATGCACACAACGTTACTGAACTCATAGGCAATACACCACTGGTGAAGCTTAACCAAGCATCAAATGCTTCTAACGCTTTAGTCTTAGGAAAGTGTGAATTTTTAAACCCTTCACATTCTGTTAAAGATCGTATTGGTCTTAATATGATTAAAACAGCGCTTGCAAATGGTCAAATTAATCATGAATCGGTGATTATCGAACCAACCAGTGGAAACACAGGTATTGGACTTGCAACAGTATGTGCTAGTTTAAGCTTAAAGCTTATTTTAACCATGCCAAGCTCCATGAGTATTGAGCGTCGTAAGCTTTTAGCAGCTCTTGGCGCCGAACTTGTATTAACTGAGCCTTCCCTTGGTATGAGAGGTGCTGTTGAAAAAGCTACCGAACTTAGTCGTACCATTCCTAATGCATTTGTTCCACAACAATTTGCCAATGAATCAAATCCTGCTGTGCATTATGCAACCACAGCGGAAGAGATTTGGAGAGATACTGAAGGGAAAATCGATATCTTAGTCGCAGCCGTTGGCACAGGTGGCACCATCACAGGAACAGGTAGACGCCTTAAAGAACTCAATCCAAATATTAAAATCATTGCCGTAGAACCAGATGCATCTCCAGTTCTTTCAGGCGGGAACCCAGGACCACATAAAATTCAAGGCATAGGTGCTGGTTTTGTACCTGCTGTTCTTGATACGCAGATTTATCATGAAATTGTTAAAGTAAGTTACGATGATGCTATCGCTTCATCACGTGGACTTGCAAAACAAGAAGGTCTTTTAGTCGGTATCTCAGCGGGAGCCAATGTTCATGTTGCGACAGCCATTGCTTCTCGTCCTGAAAATAAAGGAAAAACAATAGTTACTATTTTATGTGACACAGGCGAGCGTTATTTAAGCGCAGGATTGTATGAATATCAAGAGTCGTGAAAACGACTCTTCTTTATTAGAGTTCTTACAAAACTCTAAACACATCTTTAAAGCAAAACTTTAAAGACTACGCTAACGCTTAAGTTCTCTTAGGCAGAGTGCCCCACGCACCCTTGGTGCTTTTACTTTTTGCAAAATGAGTTTTGCAAAAAGTCTATTACATGTAAAGCAGCTTTATAATTAAATATGGTACCATTGTTGCTTAAGATTTACCAACTCAACAAAGGCACTAAAAGACTATGAAACGCCTACCAAGCACTCTTATTAAAAAGCCTTTACTTTTAGGGTTAATTGCGTTTGCGTTAAATATTTTGGTCAGTTTTTTGCCGGTTCTCATTATGCATGAAAAACATATTGAGCACTATACGACGCTCTTTACGCCTTCTGAATTTTCTAACCATAAATGGATGATTGAGCAAAATGAACTGATTTCACAAGCACTTCTTTTTTCGCTGATTCTCTCTTTTATCATTGCATGTTTTATTACTTTATTAGCTTATTTACTCAAAAAATCCTACGTTGAAGTCGAAAATTTTTCACATTTTGATGGCTTGACTGGCCTCTACAATCGCCTCATGTTTATGACTATTTTTGAAAAAGAGATACAAAAAGTTGCACGAAATCACTCACACCTTTTTTTAGTCATTTTAGATATTGATGATTTTAAACCTATCAACGATACGTATGGTCATCTTGTGGGCGATGAAGCTATCAAGCTCACAGCAAGAACAATACAGTCATTACTACGTTCCTCTGATACTATTGGGCGATTTGGAGGGGATGAATTCATTTTAGGAATTGTCGATCAAAACGGTGAAGCAGCATCATATATCGTCAATCGTATTTTGGAAGAATTTAACCACAAAAGTATTCCTGTTTCAAAAAATAATGATGCGCATGACCTTCAAATCAATCTCAGTATTGGCTACACCGCTTATAAGCCCAATGATGACTTTAAAACCATGCTTCAACGCGCTGACCAAGGTCTCTACATCTCTAAAGAAGCTGGGAAAAACACCGCAACGTTTCTTGCCTAACTTCCATTAATCCAGCTTTTACCCCTCTTTTTGTATAATTAACAAAAATTTTACCAAGGGTAGATACCACTATGAGCGAAAAAAGTACCGTTTACAATCCCAAAGAGGTTGAAGAAAATTATTACAAGATTTGGGAAGATAGAGGCTATTTTGAGATTGATGGAAATAAAAAGATTCAAGAGAGCGGTAAAAACTTCTGTATCATGATGCCCCCACCCAATGTCACAGGAAGCCTTCACATTGGGCACGCCCTCACTTTCACCCTTCAAGATATTATCACCCGTTATAAACGGATGGACGGTTTTAAAACCCTTTGGCAACCAGGTATGGACCATGCGGGAATTGCCACACAAAACGTTGTTGAAAAGCAACTTTTAGCACAAGGGATAAAAAAAGAAGAACTTGGACGTGAAAAATTTTTGGAAAAAGTCTGGGAATGGAAAGCCTATAGCGGTGGACAGATTTTCAATCAAATGCGAAAACTTGGTACTTCGCCTGCATGGAGTAGAGAACGTTTTACGATGGATGAGGGACTTAAAAACTCTGTTAAAAAAGCCTTTGTCAAATACTACAATGAAGGTATGATCGTTCGTGGTAATTATATGGTCAACTGGTGTACCCACGATGGAGCACTCAGTGATATTGAAGTGGAATTTGAACAAAACAAAGGCAAACTCTACCACTTAAAATATTTTCTCAAAGATTCAAAAGAGTTTTTAGTGGTAGCCACCACACGTCCAGAGACCTATTTTGGCGACACAGCCGTTATGGTGCATCCTGAAGATGAACGCTACAAACATCTTTTAGGTAAAACAGTGGTTCTGCCTCTCATTGGTCGTGAGATTGAGATTATCGCCGATGAACACGTTGATATGAGCTTTGGTACGGGCTGTGTTAAAGTTACACCTGCACATGATATCAATGACTACGAGGTAGGGAAACGCCATAATTTAGAGTTTATCACGATTTTTGATAGCAATGGTATTTTAAACGACTACTGTGGTCAATTTAAAGGTCTTGAGCGCCTTGAAGCACGTGCGCCTATTATGGCAAAACTTCAAAGTGAAGGCTTTGTCGATAAAGTTGAAGACTATGAAAACCAAGTCGGACATTGCTACCGCTGTAAAAATGTGGTAGAACCTTACATCTCAAAACAATGGTTTGTGAAAAAAGAGATCGCCGATGGTGCGATTGCAAAAGTCAATGAACACTTAGCACAGTTTTACCCAAGCCATTGGATCAATTCTTACAATGCATGGATGAAAGAGCTTCGTGATTGGTGTATTTCACGCCAACTTTGGTGGGGACATCAAATTCCTGTCTTTTATTGTGATGCGTGTGGACACGAGTGGGCAAGTGAAAAAGAGAGTGAGCATGAATGCCCAAAATGCAGAAGTACAAAAATCCATCAAGACCCAGATGTTCTTGATACGTGGTTTAGCTCTGGTCTTTGGCCTTTTTCAACACTGGGTTGGGAAAATGGCGATGTTTTTAAAGGTGAAAAATGGAATGAGAATGACCTCAAAGATTTTTATCCAAATACTCTCCTCATTACGGGTTTTGATATTCTCTTTTTCTGGGTAGCCCGCATGATGTTCTCAGGCGAACACACCCTTGGAGAGCTTCCCTTTAAAGATATTTATTTGCATGCTTTAGTGAAAGATGAACACGGTCAAAAGATGAGTAAAAGTAAAGGCAATGTGATTGACCCTCTTGATAGCATTGATGAGTACAGTGCAGACACTTTACGTTTTACGCTAGCCATTTTGGCTGTTCAAGGTCGTGATATAAAACTAAGTTCTGAAAAACTAGAGCAAATTCGTAACTTTACCAACAAACTTTATAATGCTTCACGCTTTTTACTCATGAATGCAAACTCATTTGAAGATTTAGAGACCATCGAGATTAAAACTGCTCTTGGTGCGTATATGAAAAGCCGCTTAGCTGTTGCCACAGAAGAGGTACGTGGATACTTTAGCGATTACCGCTTTAACGATGCGGCGACCACTTTGTACCGTTTCTTATGGGGTGAGTTTTGTGATTGGGGTATAGAGCTTTCTAAAGCAGATAAGCCTGCTATTTTAGAGCTTGGTGCTATCTTTAAAGAGGCGATGAAATTGCTTCACCCTTTTATGCCATTTATCTCAGAGTTTCTTTACCAAGAGCTTTCCGATACGACATTGGAAGAGACTGAGTCTATTATGGTCAAGCGTTATCCACATGATTTAAAGCGTGATGAAGGTATTGAAAAGACCTTTGAATTGGTCATTGAAGCCATTGTGGGCATTCGTCGTGCTAAAGCCAATATTGACCTTGGCAATAAAAAAATCGAACATGCTTATATTAAAGTATCAAACTCTGAAAGTCTTAAAGATGCTATTAAATACATTAGTTTATTAGCAAAAGTTGAAAATATCGACTTTACTGACATAAAAATAGCCAATGCCGCAACCGATGTTGGGGATAATGTTGAAGTGTTTATCCCTCTGGTGGGTGTAGATTTAAGCCCGATTATTGAGCGTTTGAACAATCAAAAAGTGAAACTTGAAAAAGAGATAGCAAAGCTCTCGGGTATGCTCTCCAATGAGCGTTTTGTGGCAAACGCGCCCAAAGAAGTTATCGCTGAAAACCAAAAAGGATTGGATGATGCGAAAGCTAAAATGGCAAAAATCGAAAGTGAATTACAATCATTCAGTGTATAATCAAACATTAAAAAATTCAAAGAGGAGAAAAGAATGCGTTTCGTTTTAATGCTATGTGCTTTTATGTTCAGTGTTATCACGTCTGCTTTTGCAGCCAATGATAACAAGACCTATACCTTAACCCTTGCTACCACATGGGCAGAGCAAGTACCTTTTTTAGGAACTGCGCCTACAGATTTAGCAAAATTAGTTGACACGATGTCCAATGGTCGCCTCAAAATCAAGGTTGATTCACCCAACAAACATAAATCACCCTTTGGTGTGATGGATATGGTCAAAGCTGGTCAATACGACTTAGCGTACACCGCTTCGTATTATTATAAAGGTAAAGATTATAAACTTGTGTTCTTCACCACTGTTCCTTTTGGTATGCTTATCTCTGAGCAATACGCTTGGTATAACTTTGGTGGCGGTAAAGAATTAGCCGCTAAAGTGTATGGCGAGCATGGACTCACATCGTATCCTATGGGAACAACGGGGATGCAAATGGGCGGTTGGTTTAAAAAAGAGATTAAATCACTCGATGATCTTAAAGGCTTAAAATTCCGTATTCCTGGTCAAGGTGGTGAAGTGATGGCAAAGCTCGGTGTTAATGCGATGAGTACACCTCCAGGTGAGCTTTACACCGCACTAGAGCGTAACACGATTGATGCGGTTGAGTGGATTTCTCCTGTATTTGACTTTGCTATGGGCTTTCATAAACTAGCCAATTACTACTATACAGGTTGGCAAGAGCCTGCAAGTGAGATTCAACTTCTTGCAAACAATAAAAAAATTAATGCCCTACCCGCTGATTTAAAAGCGATTTTAGAGGCAGCCGTTAGTACGATTGGTAGTAAATTGATGGAACAAGCCACACACGCGAATGCTGAAGCATGGGCAAATATCTCTAAAGAATATCCTAATGTCAAAGTTCAACAATTTCCATCCGATGTTATGGCAGCACTCAAAAAAGCGGCACGTGAAATTGAAGATGAACAAGCTGCAAAAGACCCTGTCTTTAAAGAGATTTTAGAGTCACAACGTGCATACTTAGCAAAAGTACGTCCTTGGACACTCATGGGTGAATACGGCTACTTAAAACAACTCGAAAAATAATATACTTTCAGAGGAGGTAATTTCCTCCTCTTGTTTTTTTTAGAAAATCTCTGTAAAATTTTCAACTTTAGTGCTAGGAGTGCTGATACCATCAGCTGAGATGAAGGTAAAACCTTTGAATCCTTGACCTGATCTGGATAATGCCAGCGTAGGAAAGCCTTCTTCTTTTTCTATTCTTCCATTTATCCTGCACATTTACATGTAAAAAGGAAAAATGATGCGTTTCGTACTCTTTATCTTGTTTCTATCTTCAAGTTTTGTTTTTGCTGAACCAAAAATCTACACCCTCACACTTGCCTCTTCATGGGGAGAACAGATCCCTTTTCTAGGTACTGCTCCACATAAAGTAGCCAAACTTGCTGATGCAATGTCTAATGGCAGGCTTAAAATCAAAGTCGATTTTCCTCAAAAACATAAAGCACCCTTGGGTATTATGGATATGGTGAAAGAAGGCTTATATGATATCGGCTATACCACATCCGTGTACTACAAGGGCAAAGATTATAAATTGGTCTTTTTTATGACAACACCCTTTGGGATGAACACGCAAGAACAGTACGCTTGGTATTATCACGGTGGTGGAAAAGAGCTGTTTGAAAAAGTGTATATGCCTTATGGCTTAGTCGCATATCCTGGGGGAAGTGTCGGCATGTCGATGGGAGGATGGTTCAAAAAAGAGATTAAATCTCTTGATGATTTAAAAGGGCTCAAAATTCGCATCTCAGGGCAAGGGGGTGATGTCATGGCACGACTTGGTGTCAATGCCCTCAGTACTCCACCAGGAGAACTTTATATGGCAATGGAGACAGGGTTATTAGATGCGGTGGAGTGGATAAGTCCTGCGTTTGATATGGCAATGGGTTTTCATAAACTTACGCCGTATTATTACACAGGGTGGAGTAAACCCAGTGGTGAAGGACAGTATCTTATCAACAAAAAAAAGCTAGACACTTTACCTGAGGATTTAAAAGCCATTTTAGAAAGTGCCATTAAAATCACCGCAAGAGAACTTTTAGATGCTTCCAATGATGCCAATGCTAAGACATGGGCACAGATGCAAAAAGAGTATCCTCACATTAAAATCAACCATTTTCCAAACGATGTTATGGATGCACTCAAGCGTTCAGCACACGTAGTTGAAGAAGAACAAGCCAATAAAGACGCTCAATACCGTGAAATTTTAGAATCACAACGTGCGTATATGGCAAAAATTAGACCATGGAGTATGATAGGAGAGTTTGATTATCTCAAAACAGTGAGTCACTAAGAAGCCTTATATGTAAGGCTTCTTTTTTATCACGCTTTAGGTCGAAATGGTTTTATGACCGCTTCATTACATGTAAGATAAGGACCTTCTATAAGGTCGATACAATAAGGCACTGCGGGAAAGACCGCATCTAAACACTCACGAATCGATTTTGGCTTACCCGGGAGGTTGATAATAAGAGACTTTCCTCGAATACCCGCTGTTTGTCTCGATAAAATGGCTGTTGGAACATATTTAAGGCTGACCTGACGCATCAATTCACCAAAACCAGGCATCATCTTCTCACACACCGCTTCTGTTGCTTCTGGAGTCACGTCACGAAGAGCTGGACCTGTACCTCCTGTGGTCACAATGAGGCAACATCCTTGCTCATCTGCCATATCTTTTAACGCCTCTTCAATGAGCGTTTGCTCATCAGGAATCACTTCATACACACTCTCCCACTCGCAACTTAAATATTCACCTAAAACTTCAAGAATCGCTTTTCCAGAGAGGTCTTCATACACTCCCGCACTCGCACGATCCGATACAGTTAAAATTCCTATTTTTGGCTTCATCGTTTCTCCTCCAATGTAAATTCAAGTAAAAAAGCAATCGTCTTCGTATAAGGAGCATCCTGCCCCACTTCATTTAAAATGCGTATCACCACACCGCATATCTCTTCAATTTCCAAGGCACGTCCATGCTCCAAATCCACCAGCATCGAGGGTTTAATCGAATCAAAACCTTTGATAAGCTCAAACATCGCATCCACATCTTCTTCACTGATATTTACATGTAAGACCCGCGCGGCTTTGGCGGTCTCTTGCATCAGTCCAAAGACTAAAGAAGAGAGCTTGGGATGGTGCATCAAAATGCCTGTTTTTACCTTCAAAAGCGCACATAACGCATTAACGCCATTGTTGATAACAAGTTTTTTCCAAAGCTCTTTTTTAATATCGGGTGTTACCGTCGTGGGAATCCCTGCTTGATTAAAAACATCACAAAGTTCTTCCACAAAAGCATGTGCTTTATCATCCTTAACCATGAGACCCAAAATGGTCTCTGCTATACCTACTGCTTCGACAACACCTGAATTTACAACATGTGCGCCGATTTTTCGTGTCAATCCACCAATAACACACTCTTTTGGCAAAAAATCACCTAAAATAGCTTCATTTTCAACGCCATTTTGCAACGAGACAACGTAAGGAAGTGATGAAGCAGAGGCAAACCATTCTAAAAGTTGCTTTGCAATCGTAGGGGTTTGCATTGACTTAGTCAGCAAAATAAGGGCATCAAAAGACGAAGCAGATCGCTTCATCAAAGAAGGCATATCCAAAGCATCAACCCTCTTAGCAAACTCAAGGCTTGGATGCTTTACATGTAAACCTTTTTCTTGCATAGCGCGTAAGTGTTCGCCTCGTGCAACGAAACTAACGTCATGCCCTGCATGTAAGAGCTTTGCACCAAAGTAACCTCCAACCCCACCTGAGCCAATAATCGCTAGTTTCATCTTACTTCTCTAAACGTACTCGAACACTGGCTTCATGCGCGCTTAAACCCTCTGTGTGGGCTAAAAGCGCACACGCTTCACCGATTTCATCCATGCCTTGTTTACTCATACTGATGATGGAAGAGCGTTTTAAGAAGTTCTCAACGCCTAATGGAGAGTAAAACTTCGCTGTTCCACCTGTTGGAAGCGTATGATTGGGCCCTGCGATATAATCACCGATGGGTTCAGGCGTATAAGCCCCCATAAAAATAGCCCCTGCATGACGAATACGTGGGAGTAAATCAAAGGGATGGGACGTCACCACTTCTAAATGCTCAGGTGCGATTTGGTTCATCAAATCAACCGCCTCGTCCATATCGCGCGTGACGATAATCGCCCCTCGTTCTTTAATCGAAACTTCTGCAATCGCTTTTCTATCCAGCTTTTCTAGCCACGCATAAACTTCATCTCGCGTTTTTTCTGCCAATTCAAGACACGGTGTAATTAAAATCGAACTTGCCATCTCATCGTGTTCTGCTTGAGAGAGCAAATCAATCGCTAAATGATGCGCATTAGCACTCTCATCTGCTAAAATACCAATCTCACTAGGGCCCGCTATCATGTCGATATTGACTTCACCAAAGACCAGTTTTTTAGCCGTTGCGACAAAAATATTACCCGGTCCCGTGATGACATCCACTTTAGGAATACTCTGTGTGCCATACGCCATTGCCGCAATCGCACTCGCTCCTCCGACTTTATAGGCTTTTTGGATACCACATAGATGCATCGCAGCAAGTAAAAGAGGATTAAGTTCACCCTCTGGTGCTGGTGTACAAACAACTATTTCTTTGACTCCTGCAACCAATGCAGGAATAGCATTCATCAAAAGTGAACTTGGATAAGCCGCTTTACCTCCAGGAATATAAAGCCCTGCTCTGTCAACTGGAGTTACTTTTTGTCCTAAAACCGTACCATTGTCTTCAAAATCAAGCCATGACTTAGGCATGAGTTTTTCATGGTAAGCGTAAATTCGTTTATATGCCAGTTCCAATGCAACTTTAAGTTTAGGTTCAAGCGCATCGTACGCTTTTTTCATAACATCTGTGGAAACTGCCAATGATGCATCACTTTCAACATGCCATTTATCAAATTTTTCAATATGTCTTTTTAAAGCGCCATTACCCTCGCCCTTAATCTCGGTGATAATTCCACTGACAATTTTGGAAACATTTTCCATATCCATATGTCCACGGCGCAAAAGTTCATCAAATTGGGTTTTAAAATTTTCTTCATCTGTTTTTAAAAGTAACATTGTTTCTCCTTATTCAGGCTTTTATTATAGTTTTTTTTCGCTTATAGCGCTCTTCCATAGAGATATTACCTAAGAGTCCACCTTGATGAATATAAATGGGCGTACCCTCTAAACGCTCGATATGCTCCAATAAAACGCTCCATCCCACAGGGTCATACACCAAATCAAACTCAACGCCCATCTGCTCTTTAAGCCTCATCCAAAGGCTGTACAGTTTAGGATAAAGCTTTCCGTAATGGTATTTTTTTGAGGTTTCAAGTATTTTGGGATAACACGCTTGAGGAGGAAGCATCTCCCACTGTTTTTGTAAATACAGACTATCGCCCACGGTATTACATGTAAAGACAGGATAGGATAAATATTTTTGCAAAAAAAGTGCTGTTGTTCCTGTACCTGAGGGTAAAAAGATAAACGGATTTTTAATGTGAGCGTTCTTAATATCGACCCCAAGTTCATCCGCAAGATGTTTTATCCCAAGCTCCGCCTCTTCTTGCCTACCACCTTCTTCTACAAAAAGTGTTTGTTTATCCACCAAGCATAAAGCTTCTTCTTTTTTGGCAGATGAGGTGCGAAGTTTCATCCCATTTTGCAAGGCATAGTGAAAATTTCCCACGGGATGTTCACGCAAAAATGTTGGAACATGGTCACAAAAATAGATAAATTCCCACCCCTTCATCGCACACAACACAGAGAGTGAGTACATCGCATTGGATTGGTTTGAGCCATAACTCACGAGACATTTGATGGAGGGAAAATCATGCACCAAAAAGTGATAAAACTTGCGTGCTTTGTTACCTGAAAAGTTTGGGTCAAGCAAATCATCTCGTTTGAGATAAAACGTATGTCCATTGAAAGAGTGTTTTTGAAAGGGCGAGGGTGAAAAAGACATTACATGTAAAAAAAAGAAGCCTCACTCTGAGGCTTCTTTTGGCTTAATTGCGATTTAAACAATTGAGGTCTTCGTAGGCTTGTAACAAGCGATTTTTGACCGCTTCTTCACCAGGACGAAGCCATTTTCGTGGGTCATAGTATTTTTTATTGGGCTTATCATCCCCTTCAGGATTTCCGATTTGCCCTTGGAGGTACGCGGCATATTTTTCAATATATCCCTTTGTTCCCTCCCAAAATGCCCACTGTGTATCGGTGTCAATATTCATCTTAATAACGCCATAACCTACTGCTTCACGAATATCGGCTAACTCACTGCCACTTCCGCCATGAAAGACAAAATTAACAGGCGTTGGAGCTGTTTTAAATTTTTCTTCAATGTATTTTTGAGAATTGTCCAAAATCTTCGGAGTCAAATGCACATTACCCGGTTTATACACACCATGCACATTTCCAAAAGAAGCCGCAATCGTAAAGTTAGGACTTACTTTCATCAACTCTTCATACGCGTACGCAACATCGCTTGGTTGTGTGTAAAGCGCTGAGTTATCCATGTGGGTATTATCCACACCATCTTCCTCACCACCTGTACAGCCAAGCTCAATTTCTAAAGTCATACCCATTTTAGACATTCGCTTTAAGTACTCAACACACGTTTGAACATTTTGCTCTAAAGGCTCTTCTGAGAGATCAAGCATATGTGAGCTATACAGTGGTTTACCCACTTTTGCAAAATGTGACTCACTCGCATCTAAAAGTGCATCAATCCACGGCAAAAGCTTACGTGCCGCATGGTCTGTATGCAAGATTACCGCCACACCATATGCTTCGGCTAACGTGTGTACATGTAAAGCACCACTTATTGCCCCTAAGACGCCTGCTTGAAGTCCACTGACACCTTTACCCGCGTAAAATTCAGCGCCTCCATTAGAAAACTGAACAATAATCGGAGAATTTGCCACCTTTGCTGCTTCTAAAACAGCATTGAGAGAATTGGTTCCTACCACGTTGACCGCAGGAAGTGCAAAGTGATTTGCTTTGGCTATCGCAAATACTTTTTGCACATCTTCACCACTTAATACGCCCGGTTTTACAACATCAAAAATCTTCGTATTTACCATCACAATACCTTTAGATTAATATGGAATTACTTAATGGTTACTTTTGCATTTTTACGTAAATTTTTTGCTTTTTCTGCCACTTGTACACGGAATTTTTCCATTTTAAGACCATTTTCGATTTGTGCTTTTACCGTATCAAATGTTGCTTTTTCTGATGCTTTTGTATCTTCAACTAAGATAACATGGAAACCAAATTGTGTTTGAACTGGTGTTTTTGTGATTTCACCTTTTTTGAGTGCAAAGGCAGCGTCAGCAAAAGGTTTTACCATTTGATTTGCCGCAAACCAACCTAAATCACCACCACCTTGACCACTTGGTCCTGTTGATTTTGTCGTTGCAAGTTCAACAAATTTATCCGCTAGTTTTTGACCAGAAAGACCATCAAGTGCTTTGATAACCTCTTTCGCTTCTTCTTCACTTTTCACAAGTACATGTCTTGCTTTTACTGTTGCTGGTTGCATGAATTTGTCAGCGTTTTTGTCATAATAATCTTTAACGTCTTTTGCATCTACTTTAACGCCATCGTAGATTTTTTTCATCCACATTTCTAACGCCAAATCACCTTTGATACGCTTTAACGCTTCTTGGTACTCTTTTTCTTTTTCTACGCCACTTTTGTTTGCTTCTGCTGTCAATAATTTACGCTCGACCGCTTGTTCTACAATTTTTTGTTTTGCATCTGCAGGAAGTTCTTCAAATTTTGCACCTTGCATTGCACGCATAAGCACAGCGATATCTTGATCCGTTACATCTTCACCATTAACTGTTGCATAACTTGCTGCTTGTAAACTCATACCTAAAACCGCGCACACGATGCCACTTAAAATAACTTTTTTCACTTAAATCCTTTTTTTATTAATTTCGCGTATTGTACCCCAAATCATATTACGATTTCTTAAACGAAGTGTTAATTTCGATATAATTTTTAAAAATCACAAAAGAGATTCGATGAAAAAAGCAACAAAGAAAGAGATAGAAGCGATTAAAGCTCTTTTTTTAGAACACTTTGACCAAGCAGTCACAGAACTAAACTATAACAATCTTTACGAATTACTTGTATGCGTCATGCTCTCAGCCCAGTGCACAGATAAACGTGTCAACCTCATCACTCCTGCTTTGTTTGAACGCTATCCTAATGTAGAAGCGCTTGCGCTTGCAGATAGTGATGAATTAAAGTCTTTTATTAATACCTGTTCTTTTTTTAACAATAAAGCAACTAATCTTCTGAAAATGGCACAAAAGGTCGTAGAAAACTACAATGGTGAAATTCCCTTGGATGAAAAAGCGCTTGTGGGACTTGCAGGTGTTGGGCAAAAAACAGCGCATGTGGTGATGATAGAATACACCAAAGCCAACTTAATGGCAGTCGATACGCATGTTTTTAGAGTCGCTCATCGTTTGGGGCTAAGTGGTGCAAAAACGGCGATTAAAACAGAAGAAGAACTCACCAAGATATTCAAAACAGAACTCGACACTTTGCATCAAGCCATGGTGCTTTTTGGCAGATATACGTGCAAAGCTATCAAGCCTTTATGCGAGAACTGTTTTTTAACCCCTTATTGCAAAAGCAAAGAGGGGTTTAAAGTCTAACCTAAAACAGTCTCTTTCCATTTGATAGAACAGCCTTGAGAAGGATGCTGAGGAAGTGGTGCTTCTTGTTTGCTAAAGAGCTGCATTACTGCTTCTCTTAAATCTTCTTCTTTGACGCTGCGTGCATCTTGCCAATTATCATCCAATCGTCCATGATAATAGAGCTTTTGTTCGGCATCAAATAAAAAGATATCAGGCGTACACACCGCACCCAAGCTTTTAACCACTTCTTGATCTTCATCAATCAAATAAGGAAACTCTATCCCCATCTCTTCTATTTTATCGACCATATGTGAGGGTGAATCTTCTGGGTAATTGGGGTGGATATTAGGGTTAATCGCAATGGTTGTGATATCGAGCTTTTTTGCAAATTCAGAAACAGTGATTAAGCGTTTCCAAATAGCATTTGAATAGGGACAGTGATTACACATCACGGCAATTAAAAAGCCTCCTTTGCCAAAAAGTGTTTGACTCTCATAGCGCTTACCAAAAGGGTCTTCTAATGTAAAATGTTTTAAAGGAACTCCAAGTTCAAGAAAAGAAGATTTAATCAATGCCATAGTGTACCTCATGAATAATATTTTCAAGAATGTCATGCATTCTTCGAACAGAATCTAAATCACACTCCTCACGTAACGAATGCGGAAAACGAATCGTAGGACCGATAGAAAGGGCTTCTATCTTTTTAGGTTGATGGGCTATCAACTCACCACACTCAAGTCCAGCGTGTATTGCATACATCGCAACATCTGGATATGCTTTTTGCATAATTCTCTGGACTTTTTGAGCAAATAGACCAGCATTAGGTTTCCATGCACCATGCCAACTCTCTTGACGTGCTTCAAAGCCTAAAACTCTAAAAAAAGCTTCTGTTTCATTCGCAAGTATAGCTAAATTTTCATCATCCATAGCCCTTGTGGCACAATCAATCAAAAGAGCTCCTTCATGCATACGCACCAAACCCATATTAATACTCACAGAGGGAATATTCAACGCTTTATCCCATGCTCTCACCCCTTGTGCAAAGGCATTGAGCATCGCTAAAATCAAAGACGATTCCTTCAACGTGTACGTCAAAGTCGATGACTCCAAAGGCTTTACATGTAAACGGCTATCAAAAAGTTTTAGCGCTTTACGTGTCGCCACAATTGCCCTTGCACTTTTAGGAATTGCATTGCGTCTATCGCCTCCCTCAAAATGAACAAGTTCTAAAGGATGGCGTAAAAGTTCATACGCAAGGACTTTAATGGCAGAGGGAATATTTTTATCGATATCAACGCCCGAGTGCCCTCCTAAAAAATCATCTGCACACACTTCGTAAAGCTTCATGCCCTCTTGCAATGGTGTTACATGTAAAGAGAGTTTTGCGATAACATCAACACCTCCTGCACAACCGATGCAGATTTCACCCTCTTCCTCAGAGTCAAGATTGAGAAGGTAGTCTGAACGCAAAGGGATTCTAAACTGTGACGCACCGATGAGCCCTACTTCTTCATCGGCTGTAAAAAGGCACTCAAGGTGCTCATGGTTTTGCATCGCATAAAACATCAGCGCCATTCCCATGCCATTGTCTGCCCCTAATGTAGAGTTTTTTGCTTTAAGAGTTGTTCCTTCTTGCACTAATTCTATGGGAAAAACATCCCCAATACACACCATATCATAATGGGCTTGGAGGCATAGTTTTGGCTTGCCCTTTGAACACAAAACATTACCTGCATCATCTGTTTGTACTTCAAATCCACACTTCTTTGCAAAATCAACAATATAATCTTTCATCTTCTGCGCATCAAAACTACAACGAGGTGTGGCTGTGATGGCTCTAAAATGCTCTAAAATGTGCTCCATTATGACCCTTGAAAATTTAATAATCGAAATGCTATTATAGCGCTCATGAAAACAATATTAATTTTACTCACCGCTTTACTTTTTCAAGGTTGCTTCTACTTTAATGACCGTGGTGTCTCAGGACGTTACTACAATGGTTGTAAAGAGTATTATGACGCTATGGGTATTTATCATAAAGAGTGCGATGAGAATCTTGTAGATTATAAAACCGTTACCGATGGTGTTAAAAAAGGTGTCGATGTCAGCGTTCAAACCACAAAAAATCTTTTTGAATAAACCTTGATGAATCTTGATGCTTTAAGGCAAGAGCGCCTTGCTTGGCTTGAATGGAAAGATATTAAGCCGATGCGTGAGGCTTTAAATGCACTTCCCTCTTTTGAAGATATCACCTATACATTAGGCAATACCATTAACATCCAATCTTTACATGTAAATTATCAAGCAGAGATTGACTCGTGTGCCAAAGCGATGAAACCTTGGCGAAAAGGTCCTTTTCAGCTTTTGGGTACGTTCATCGATACGGAATGGCAAAGCTTTATCAAATACAATCTCTTAGAGCCACATTTTAACCTTGAAGGAAAAATCGTAGGGGATATCGGATGCAATAATGGCTACTATCTTTTTCGGATGCTTTCACAAAACCCTAAAAAATTGGTCGGATTTGACCCATCAGCTCTGTATAAAACCCAATTTGATTTTATCAACCACTTTATAAAAAGCGATATTGTTTATGAGATGTTAGGGGTTGAGCACCTTCCTTTTTATGAGCATAAGTTTGATACTTTATTTTGTTTAGGCGTGTTATACCACCGAAGTGACCCCATTCAAACCCTAAAATCACTCTACCAAGGGCTTAACCCTGAGGGTGAACTCATCTTAGACACCTTTATGATTGATGGAGATAGTCCCGTAGCACTGTGTCCGGCTAAAACCTATTCTAAAATCCCTAATGTCTATTTTGTCCCCACAATTCCAGCCCTTCATAACTGGTTAGAGCGTGCTAAATTTAGAGAGATAGAGCTTCTTGAAGTAAAAAAAACAGACCTCAATGAACAACGAAAGACTTCATGGATTTATGGAGAAAGTTTGGAAAACTTCCTTGACCCACAAAATCCTGAACTCACCATTGAAGGATTTCCCGCTCCTAAGAGAGTTTATATTAAAGCAAAACGCTAAATCAGTCGATTTGCACACACAATTCAAAGTTAAGGAAGTTCCTCTATGGCAAAAAGTAAGTCAACTCTCGCACAAGAAGCTATTGATGGGCTTAGTGGTATCAGTGAAGCATTTGATGATGAGATCGATAACACAGATGAGCTAGCACTTGAAACCAATAACTTTTTAAACGAAGATTTACTGACCCATGCTAAAATCAAAAATTCTTTAGTAGGAACCCTCACCGAGCTTAAAAAATCTCTCTCAAAAGTCGTTCTTCAAACAACCAATGAAATGGTTGTTGATGAATTTGGCTTAGTTCACAGTGGATTTATTTTTGGTGCCGCAGAATACGCAGCAGTCGCAGCGATTAATCAAGAAAATGTTGTCGTTATTGGATGTCGTTCAAAATTTTTTGCACCTGCACGAATTGGTGATATTATAGAATTTGAGGCAAAAGGTAGATTTGAAGATGCACGTAAACGTGAAATTAAAGTGATAGGAAAAATTAACGAAATAAAAGTTTTTGAAGGTATTTTCCAAGCCGTTTTGCTTGAAAAACACATTCTAAAAACAAAACTTGACGAACTTCAAGCTAATTTCAATGCAAAAGATTTTATGTAAGATTCTTTAAAAATAGCGTAACCAATACGGGATATTCCCCTGCTCTTTTTTAACGCTCGTTTTTGCACCATGTCCAGGATAGACTTCCCAATCTTCTTCTATCATTAAAAAACGCTCCAAACTCTGACGCATCTGCGTTTCACTACTGTAAGGAAAATCATACCTTCCAATTGAATTATTAAAGATAAAATCTCCACTAAAGAGTCTATCTTCTATCAAAATTACACTACATCCTGGTGTATGTCCAGGGAAATGAAAAAATTTTACTTCAATACCTGCAATATCAAATGTTTGATTCCCCTCGACAATAATATCTGGATAGCTTGAAGGTGTGCCTTGGTCAAAAGGGTCATTCTCAAGCATAAAAACATCTGCTCTAGGCGCATAAAGAGGAATAGTGAGTTTTTCTTTAAGCTGTGCATTATCCCAGACATGGTCAAAATGTCCATGTGTATTTAAAATCGCAACAGGATGTTTCACTTCTTCTAAAACCCAAGTAGCAGCATCCATTCCTGGATCGATAATAAGCTCTTTTTGATCTATTTCAACAATATAACAATTAGTGCCATAATCACCACACGCTCTACTTTTAATCTTCATCATAACCCCTTAGATGCTTTTATACAATCATAGCAAAATTATCCTTTTGTCAAAAACAACCTTAAAAGATTGCATTAATTTTAAGTT
The DNA here is from genome assembly GCA_018058685.1 of Sulfurospirillum sp. Taxonomy (GTDB): domain Bacteria; phylum Campylobacterota; class Campylobacteria; order Campylobacterales; family Sulfurospirillaceae; genus Sulfurospirillum. The sequence goes on along the minus strand of JAGOZL010000011.1, from coordinate 6,797 downwards.
GTGTATAATTCTTACTCATCACGCTATGAAGGTTGCCTGTGAATAAATATGAAAAATTAGAGAAATTTTTGATTCATTTTTTACAAGATGAAGTGCGTAAAGCTGGGTTTTCAAAAGCTATTTTAGGCATTAGTGGTGGCGTAGACTCTGCCGTGGTAGCAGTTCTTGCAAAAAAAGCCTTTGGTGATAATTTTTTAGGACTCATATTACCCTCTTCTACTTCAAGCGCTGCTAGTTTCGCAGACGCATCCGCTTTGTGTGAAAAATTTAACATTACTGTTGAAAAAATTTTTATAGGTTCATTAGTTGATGCCTATTTTCATGATAAAAAAGATGCTTCAAAACTTCGTATTGGCAATTTTGCCGCACGAATGCGAATGTCCGTACTCTACGATATTTCAGCGCGCGAAAATGCTCTTGTACTAGGAACGGGAAATAAAAGTGAAATTCTCTTGGGTTATGGTACTATCTTTGGTGATTTAGCATGTGCGATTAATCCTATTGGAGAATTATATAAAAGTGAAATTTTTGAATTTGCTGATTATTTAGGCGTACCTAATTCTATCCTGACTAAAGCACCGAGTGCAGATTTATGGGAAGGGCAAAGTGATGAAGAAGAGTTTGGTTTTAGTTATGCACAAATTGATAAGCTCTTATATGCCCATATTGAAGAGCATTTAGACAAGGAAGCATTAATAGCATCAGGCTTTGAGAAAACACTCATTGATATGGTATTAGAGCGAATTGAAAAGAATCGCTTTAAAGGTAAACTTCCCACAATTGCAAACTTAAATGCGTTAAATTAAAAAGGAAAAAGATGAAAGAAATCCCATTTTACAAACCGTCTATCGACCAAAGAGAAAAAACGCTGATTAACGAAGTGCTTGATTTGGAAAAAGCGAATAAAGTTGAAATACTAGAAAAAGAGTTTGCAAAATACACTGGGTGTGGTGATGCTATCTCTACGGTAAATGGGACTGCGGCAATGCACCTAGCTATGTGTGCTTTGGACTTAAAACGTGGTGACAAAATCATCTGCTCTGTTAATGCCTTCCCCTCCGTGGCAGAAGTTGTACGTCACTTCGATGCTGAACCTATTTTTGTAGATATCGATAAAGATGATTTTAATATTGATGTTGACCAACTGGAAAATGTTTTAAAAAACAATAAAGCTAAAAAACTCAAAGGCGCATTTATTTCCCATGTCGCAGGTCAACCTGCTGATTTAAAACGTATTTATGCTTTAGCTAAAGAGTATGATATAAAAATCGTTGAAGATGCGACAGGGGCACTGGGAGGAACATACGATGGAAAGAAAATCGGCTCTTTAGATGCTGATATCACTATTTTTCGCTTTAATCCACAGTCCAATAACTCCATTTCCAGTGCGGGAATGATGACTACTAAAGATGAGGAGTTAAGTAAACGTGCAAGACTCTTACGCAATCATGCCCTTGTAGGTGAAGGTTGGGATAAGTATGGCAATCTAGGCTATGTCTATGATGTGGTTGATATTGGCTTAAAATATGACTTAAATGAGCTCAATGCCGCTTTTGCCATTGGACAATTGGAAAAAAATGAAGACTTTATTGATCGAAGATTGGAAATTGCAGATATTTACAATAGAGAATTAGCATCATGCCCACACGTTAGCACACCTGTCAAAAAGCGTGACCATGTCTACTCTCAGTACATTATTAAAATTGATAAAAACAGAGATAATTTTGCTAAAGAACTTAAAGAACGTGGTATTTATACTTCGTTGCATTATATCCCTATGCATTTATTAAGTTATTATAAACAAAAATACTCGCTTCGCGTTAATGATTTTCCAAAAGCGCTGAGTAATTATCAACAAATTTTATCACTTCCTATTTATGCGAGCTTAAGTGATAAAGACGTACTTCATATCTGTGAGCAAATCAAAGAAATTGCTAAAAATCGTGTTTAATAACTCAAAATTTGTTTTATGGGTAGAAAAATATCTTTTCTACCCCTCTTTTTTTCAAAAACTTCTTTCTTATAGTCTGTTGCCTTTAACAGCTATCTATTGTTATATCGTATGGCGTAAGCGCAAAGAAGGACTTAAGAAAAAAATCTCCTTTTCAATTCCCATTGTTAGTATTGGAAACTTAACCGTAGGAGGCAATGGTAAAACACCTTTTTGTATTGCTTTGGCAAAAGAGTATGAAAATGTTGCCATTATTTTAAGAGGGTATGGACGTAAATCACACGGTCTGATCGTGGTATCTGATCGTGGACAAGTCATGTGTGATGCGCTAGCATCAGGTGATGAAGCAATGCTTTACGCAAAATCGCTTCCTGAAGCAACCGTTATTGTGAGCGAAGACCGATTAGAAGCCATTGTGCTTGCCAAACGAAGAGGCGCTAAAATTGTCTTTTTAGACGATGGTTTTTCTAAAAGTTTTATCCAAAAAGTAGATATTTTAGTCAAACCTCATCCTGAACCACACAATAGCTTTTGCCTCCCAAGTGGCCCGTACCGAGAATCCAAAAAGCTCTATAAAGAAGCAGATTTAGTGATATGTGAAGGTGAAAATTTCACCCGTCACGTTGAGATTCAAAACCCAACGAAACGTATGCTTCTGGTCACAGCCATTTCAAAACCTAGCCGACTTGATGCTTATTTGCCCTCTTCTTTGGTTGGGAAAGTCACCTTTAAAGACCATTACATGTACAATGAAAAAGAACTTGAAATGCTCCTCAATGAATACCAAGCAAGTTCAATTTTAACCACACAAAAAGATGCTGTCAAAATGGCAACATTTGATATCCCTTTATCTATTTTAAAACTAGATGTTGAAATCTCTGCTATCACCAAAGCTAACATAAACGCTCTTTTAGCTCCTAAACGCTAAAATAAGCACTCTTATTTACCGCATAAGGACATCACGTGCAACAAAAAATTCAACAAGCACAAATTTTAATGGACGCATTGCCGTATATTAAACAATTTAACAAAAAAACTATTGTCATCAAATACGGCGGTGCCGCACAAATCAATCCTGAACTTAAAGAACAATTTGCAAAAGATATTGTTCTACTCTATCTTGTAGGTATCAAACCTGTTATTGTTCATGGTGGGGGCAAGAAGATTAACTCTTTGCTTGATAAGCTCGAAGTTAAAAGTAACTTTGTCGATGGCTTACGTGTCACAAATGAACAAGTGATGGAAGTCGTTGAGATGGTCTTAAGCGGAAGCATTAACAAAGAAATCACTACACTGCTCAATCATCATGGCGCAAAAGCGATTGGTATTACAGGAAAAGATGCTAATTTTATGCGTGCTCGCCCTATGGATGATGGTAAATATGGTCTTGTCGGTGAAATCACAAAGGTTGATAAAAAAGTACTGAAACATTTAATTCGTGAAAAATTTATCCCAGTCATTGCACCCATAGCTGCAGGCGATAACAGCGAACATCCAGGTTATAACATCAATGCAGACTTAGCTGCGAGTCAAATAGCTGTCGCACTACAAGCAAAAAAAATTATCTTCTTAACTGACACACCAGGCGTACTTGATAAAGAGGGCAATCTTATCTCAAGTCTGGATAAAGCAAAAATCAAAGCCCTCAAAAAAGATGGCACTATCACAGGGGGGATGATTCCAAAACTGGATGCGTGTTTAGAGACCCTTCATGCAGGTGTTGAGCGTGCCCACATTATCGATGGAAGAATTGAACATTCTATCCTCTTAGAACTCTTTACCAAAGATGGTATTGGAACTATTATTCAAGAATAAAGGAAATACTTATTATGTTTATTGAAACTCGTGGAAATGATGGTTTAAAACCAGAACGTGCCCCTTTTTCATTTGCGATTTTAAATCCAAGTGCAAGTTTTGGAGGTCTTTATGTGCCAGAAAATTTACCAAAAATAGATACGGCATTTTTAGAAAAAGCTTCAAAAAAGAGCTATAAAGAGATAACCCTTGATATTTTAAAACTTTTCAACATTGATATTGAAGAAGAAATCATGCAAAAAGCGGTCTCTTTGTATGACACATTTGATGATCCAAGTGAGCCAACACCTCTCGTACAAATCGAAAACGACCTCTTTGTCAATGAACTCTATCATGGACCAACACGCGCTTTTAAAGATATGGCATTGCAACCTTTTGGTTATATTCTCTCTCACCTTGCGCAAAAGTTAGATGAACAGTATCTTATTCTTGCTGCCACCAGTGGCGATACGGGACCTGCAACACTTGATACCTTCGCCAACAAGCCCAACATCAAAGTCGTCTGCCTTTATCCCGATGGTGGAACCAGCGATGTACAACGTCTGCAAATGACCACACAAAAGAGTCCAAATCTTAAAATTATCGGTATTCATGGTAATTTTGATGATGCGCAAAATGCACTTAAAACTCTACTTGCCTCTCCAAGTTTCAAAGAAGCGCTGAGTGCTAAACAAATCAAGCTTAGCGCTGCAAATTCCGTGAATTTTGGACGTATCATTTTTCAAATCATCTACCACATTTATGCCTATGTTGCCCTTCTTAAACAAGGTAAAGTTGAGCTAGGAAAGCCTTTTTACACCATTATTCCAAGCGGTAACTTTGGTAATGCGTTAGGAGCATATTATGCAAAAAAGATGGGACTTCCTATTGAAAAAATTCTCATTGCTTCTAACATTAACAATATTTTGACAGACCTTATCACCACCGGTGTGTACGACTTACGTCATCGAAGTCTACTGCAAACGACTTCTCCTGCAATGGATATTCTTATCTCATCAAACGTTGAGCGCGTTTTATTCGATAAATTCGGTGCAGAGCGTACCAAAGAGCTTATGGAAGCACTTAAAGAGAATAAGCTTTATACACTTACGCAAGAAGAATTAACCCGTTTACAAGACGATTTTGAAGCGGTTTATTGCGATGATGCCTTTGGTAAAGAGCAAATCAAACACTATGCCAACAAAGGCTATATTATGGACCCGCATACGGCAACGTGTCTTAAAGCCTACCAAACACTCAAAGCCAAACCTCTTCCATGCGTTTTATGCTCAACCGCAGAGTGGACAAAATTTGCACCAACCATGTTTAATGCTATCAAGGAAGACCATATCAAATACAGCGATAAAGAAGCATTGGAAGGCATCAGTAACTTTTTACATGTAAAGATTCCTGAGTGTATTAATTCATTGTTTAACGAAGCAGTCATCCACGATAAAGTGGTTGAAAAAGAGAACATTGAAGCAGAAATTTTTGACTTTTTAAGCAAGGCACATTAATGATTATCATCCCAGCACGTCTGGCATCAACACGCTTCCCTAATAAAATTTTAACAGACATTCACGGGTTTCCTATGGTGATAGCCACAGCAAAGCGTGTGCAAAATCTTGATGATGTGGCTATCGCTGCGGATACGCAAGAGGTGGTTGCATTAGCTCGTGATTATGGATTTAAAGCTATTCTTACATCCAAAGAACATCAAAGTGGCACTGATCGTATCAATGAAGCCGCTTCAAAACTAGCCCTCAGAGAAGATGAAATTATCGTTAATGTCCAAGCCGATGAGCCATTTATAGAAGAAGCAGTCGTTAAAAGTGTGATTGAAAAAGCTAAAAGTACTGAAGCGATGATTACAAGTGCTTGTAAGAAGATTGAACTTCACCATGTCAAAGATTCTAATCTTGTAAAAGTTATTTTAGATGCCAATGGTAATGCTATCTATTTTTCCAGAAGTGCTATTCCTTATGATCGAGAAGGTGGCTTTGATGGCTATTTTGGGCATTTAGGCATTTATGCGTTTCGTAAAAGTGCACTTGAAACCTTTTGTACACTTCCCTACGCACCTATCGAGCATATTGAAAAGTTAGAGCAATTACGTGCACTCTACCATGGATATAAAATCGCCATGGTTGAAGTGGAAAGCCAAAGTTTTGGGATTGACACAAAAGAAGATTTAGAACGAGCTCTCTCTTATTTTAAATAAACCCAAAAAAGAGAGCTTTTTAAAGCTCTCTTAGATAGCTACTTGTTCAAAAGTATCATTTTCTTGACTAAAAAGATACGCTTCCATAGGATTTTCACCCACTTGAAACATAATCTTGCATGACGCAAAACCTGATTTTTTCAGTCCTTTTTCCATCACTTCTAAGATAAAAGCACGTGTACTAAACATATGAGTCGTTGTATTGCCCTCATAGGCGAAACTTTCACCAGCAATGGGCGTAAAACCCTCTTTTTTTAAATGCTTCTCAAAAATCACTTGATCACGCAATCCTTCAACATCCACAATCAATACAACATGCATCTGCTACAATCCTAATTTTTCTAAATGTGCCAAAAATTCATCGGCGTTTTTAAAACCCACCAAACGAAACTCACTTAACTCTTTTCCATTTTTAAAAAACAAAAGAGCTGGAGGTCCATAAATGGTAAATGCCTTTTGCATCGCTTTGTCTTCATCACTGTTTTTTGTCACATCTGCTTTTAAGAGAGTCATATTTTGCATCTTCGCTTTAACCCGAGTATCGCTAAAAGTAAATTTTTCATACTCAATACAATTCACACACCAATCTGCATAAAAATCAAGCATCACCACTTTATCAGAAGATTTAAGTGCTGTTTCTAACATATTCAAAGAGTTGATTTTAGTAAAAAGTGTTGATGAAGATACTTGGCTATTCGATTCTTTAAAGCTCAATCGTTCCAAAGGCTTAAGCGGATCTGTCGCTCCTGAAATAAAACCAACACAAAGCGTCATACCATACAACAAGGCAATAAACGCTAAACTTTTCAAAAGCTTCGCCCATCCACTCGC
>JAGOZL010000049.1 GCA_018058685.1 Sulfurospirillum sp. | reverse complement strand
ATTTTGTGAGCACCAAAGCACATAAACAAGGCAGTGGTATGGGACTTTATTTCGCGAGGATGATAGCAAAAGAGAAGTTAAAGGCGCAATTATCTCTTAAAGAAGGCAAAAATGGGTTGAAGATAGTTCTTGAGATACCAAAGCCATCGTGATACTTTTTTGACGAAAAAATTAATATAATGGTATTATTTCACTTTTAAGTGATTTTCTCTTTTTTCTTTCATTCATATTTCAATAATAAAGAGTTTTTTATGAAGAGTATTAAAACAGTATTGTTGAGACGATTTTTACTGATTTTTACTGTGCTTGCTTTGTGTATTCTCTCAGGGCTTACCCTTGGATTTAGAGAACTTTCGATTAAAAATGCGGAAGATAAAGCCTTAGCCATTGCTTATGTGATTAAAGCAGGGCTTACGGCTCATATGAAGAGCGGTATTATGGATGAAAAAGAGTATTTCCTCAATGAGATACAATCAACGTATAATATCAATGCGATTCACATTATCCGTGCTCCAAGCCTCAATGAACAGTATGGCATCAAAGGAGCCCTTCCTCAAAGCAATCCTATGATAGAGCGTGCCTTTAACACCAAAAAAGAGCAATTTGTTTTAGATGAACATGATGAGATGGTGAAGCTTCGCGCTTACATCCCCTATGTTGTCAATCAAGAAAGTACGATTAGCTGTATGTACTGTCATAAAGCGAAGCAGGGTGATGTTCTAGGTGTTGTGGAAATGAATCTAGATTTGAAAGATTATAAAAAACTCTCTATCAATTATATTTTGATGAGTATTGCGGTTTTGATGCTTTTTATTGTTTTTTCACTGCTTCATTCCATCAAAAGCCTCAATGAGTTTAGTATTAAACCGCTTCGCAAATTAATTTCACGCTTTGAAGAGGCGATTACAGAGCATAAGCCGATTGAAAATGCACATTTCACGACTTTAGAGTTTAGGCAAGCAGTAGATGACATCAACGCACTGATTCAAAAAATCAACCAGCAAAAAGGCGAATTAAAACTTAAAAATATTGAACTGAGCGATTTGAATGAAGAGATAGAGCACACTCTTAAAGATACACTTTTCACTATTGGTGTGATTGCGGAGAAAAAGAGTGCTGAAACGGGCAATCATCTTAAGAGAGTTTCTGAACTATCACGATTTTTAGCGTTAAAATATGGGGTGAGTGCGGAAGATGCGGAGCTGATTTATGCGGCGAGCCAGTTGCACGATATCGGAAAGCTCGGTGTTCCTGACGCGATTTTATTTAAGCCTGCACGCTTGGATGAAGAGGAGTACAAACAGATGCAAGAGCATGCCTTTTTAGGCTATGAGATGCTCAAAAGCTCACAGCGTATCTTACTTCAAACTGCAGCGACCATTGCGATGGAACACCATGAGCGTTGGGATGGACAAGGATATCCTTATGGTAAAAAAGGTGAAGAGATAAGTCTTTTTGGGCGTATCGTGTGTGTGGCTGATGTTTTAGATGCGTTACATTCAAAGCGTTGTTACAAAGAACCATGGAGTTTTGAAGAGGTGATGGCGTACTTTGAAGAGAACCGTGCAAAGCAGTTTGACCCCAAAATCGTAGAACTGGTTTTAAATAATCAAGAAGAGATAAAGGCTATGTTTAAAACGTTTAACTAATTTGGTGTATGATAAGCGCAAAATTTCTATGCAAAAGGGTAGGGCATGATGTTAACCAAGTTTGATGTTTCGATTACCAATGCAAGTAAGGGAATGGCGTTGATGCTTATTTTATGGCATCATCTTTTTTATGAAAAACCAGAAGTGGGATTTTTGGTTTATCAAAGTGCGCTTTTAGCTAAAGTGTGTGTGGGCATCTATGTTGTTTTAAGTGGGTATGGCTTGGCAGAGTCTATCAAGCATAAAGCACTTGATTTAGTGGCGTTTTATAAGCGTCGAGTGAGCAAGCTTTATCTTAATTATTGGTTTATCGCACTTTTGTTTATTCCGATTGGAACACTTTTTATGGGCAGAACGCTGGAGAGTGTTTTTGGTGAACATGCTTACTTTGGGCTTCTTATCCAAATGTTAGGGCTTCATATGTTTACCGATGTCAGTTATGGGTATAACGCGACATGGTGGTTTATGAGCTTGATTATCGTCTTGTATGCGATATTTCCTCTGGTATTTAAACTCACCAAACAGTTTCATCTGTGGTTTTTAGCTTTTTGTGCCCTGCTTTTGTTTGTGCCGATTCCATTGGTAAATGATTGGATTTTTCCTTTTGCTGTGGGGGTTTGGCTTTCTCAAAACGATGGTTTTGTGAAGATGATGGCATGGTTTGGGAAGCAAGGAAAATGGCGTTTTGTAACGTTGCTAGTGTTAACGGCTTTGGTAGCGTGGTATCGTCAAAATGGTTGGCTTTTTGATAGTATCCGAGCAGATACGTTTTTTGGTATTTTACTCATTTTACTGACCACAGAATGGGTTTTAGCATCACCAAAATCGCGTAAAGTTTTAGAATTTATCGGTGTTCATTCGTTTAATATTTTCTTGTTTCATACGTTTATTTACTACTACTATTTCCCGACATTTACCTATAGTTTTCAAAACCCTGTGCTTATTTTTGTAGTGTTACTGGTGATTTGTTTGGCTTTATCGGTTGGAATTGAGAAGTTAAAAGAGAAGATTGGGTTTAATAAAATTATCTAAAAGAGATTTACATGTAAGGAAAAATCCTTACATGTAAAGAAGTGTTTTTTTAGTTGATTGACTGAGAAAAGACCGATTTTCCGCCATCCATGTGGTTAAACTCTGCATTTTCAAGCCATCGCTCAGGAAAAGAGATATATTCAATTAAATTTTCTAACAACACCATATGCTGTCGCTCTTCTTCTGCAATACGTAAAAAGGCAGCTTGTTGCTCGCTGTCTTCTATCATCAGTGCTTTTTCAATGTAAAACTTGTAGCTGTTTTCTTCTGAACGTAAAGCGCTTTTGTAAAACTCTACTTGGTCTTCGCTAAAACAGGCTTTTGTGTTTTCTTCACGCATTTTCTCAAAAATCGTCTTCGCAGTTGCAAAAACATCAACCTGAGGTTGTGTTGGAATGATTTGGTTTTTATTCATCTTATCAAACACCACATAGTGTTTTACCTCTTCATCGGCTAGCATGTTAAGAATGGACTTAAGTCCTGGTTCGTCCGTTTTACTCGCAAGTTCTCGGTAATATCGTTCGCCATCTTTTTCAACTTTCATCGCATATTCATAGACATTCATCGCACACCCCTTTTGTAATGTTAAGTTAAACACTGAGTATTTTATACGAAAACTATGATAAAGGCGTGATAAACAATCTATATTAAAAAAATAAATAAAGCATGAAAAATGTATCAAAACGATAAAAGCAAAAGCGCCAAGGGTGCGCGGGCGTTTCGCCGAAGAAAACTCAGCGTTAGCGTAGCGTTTAGAGCTTTGCTCTAAAGGCGTGTCATGATAAAAAACTCAGCGTTAGCGTAGCGTTTAGAGCTTTGCGATAAGCGCGTGTCATCTTAAAATAAGAAGCAAAACCACAAAGAAATGCAATACACTGCCCCCTAGCACAAAAAAGTGCCAAATGGCATGATTAAGATGCAATTTTTCCCAAAGGTAAAATAAAATCCCTACCGTATAAACCATGCCACCGGCTACGAGTAAAGAGAGGCTAAGTACATCAAGGCTTTCCATCAACGGTTTTATCGCAACGACTACCATCCATCCCAAAAGTGTGTAAAGTACTAAAGAGAGACGATGAAAACGCCTTGGATAGAAAATTTTAAGGATGATTCCAAAAAGGGCAACACCCCACGCTGTACCAAAAAGCGCCCATCCCCAAACTCCTTTGATACCAAGAAGCGTAATGGGCGTGTATGTTCCTGCGATGAGGATATAAATCGCACAGTGGTCAAGTTGGCGTAAGATGGCTTTAATGTTGGGCGCTAATATCGCATGATAAAGCGTAGACGCACCGTACATCAAAATAAGGGCAATGCCAAAGACGAGCGCACTTGCGATTTTGAGTCCATCGCCACTTTGCCCTGCAAAAACGCACAACATCGTGAGGGCACTCACACTTAAAAGTAGTCCAAAACCATGCGTAATAGCATGCCAAATCTCTTCTAGGTTTGAGTATTCGTTGGTGGAAGTTTTGATGCTCTCTCCTTTTATGCTTTAATCCTAAATTATACAGTGAATTTTGCCGATTTGGTGTATAAATAAATGAAGGTCGATTCTATGCGTATTGATGCTTATTCCATCGCTTTTACAAGCCAGTATGAAAGTGCTCAAAGCTCTTTATCTCGGGTAAGCCAAAAAGGTGAGATGGTGCATACGCTCTCTCTTCACAACGAAAGCGAAAGCCTAGAACTCCTTGCTCGTGGTACGGTTATGACGCAAGAAGGGGTGGTTGATTTGGAGCTTTTAGCTTCACTTTCACGCAAAGAGCGCTATATTCAAGAGAGCCTTGTGCATCAAAGTGCTATTGATCCTTTGGTGATTAATTTCGAGGGTGGGTTGGCTGGCGTTGATACCAAAAATAAATTTAGTTTTGATTTGAACAGCGATGGTAAAAAAGAGATGATTTCACTGCTTGAGCGTGGCAATGGTTTTTTGGCAATCGATAAAAATAATAACGGTATGATAGATGATGGCAGTGAGCTTTTTGGCACACAAAGTGGCGATGGTTTTGCGGATTTGGCGCTGTTTGATGATGATAGAAATGGTGTCATTGATGAAAATGACAGTGTCTTTGAAAAGCTTCTTGTGTGGCATAAAAGTGCTTTAGATGAGGGCATTTTAACGCTGAAACAAGCGCGTGTTGGTGCGCTTTTATTGGACAATGTCGCTTCAATGTTTCATTACAAAAATGAAGGTGAAAGTAACGCAACATTGCAAAAAAGCGGTGTCGTACTTTTTGAGGGTGGAAGAGCAGGGTGGATATCGCATCTGGATTTTATGGTAAAAGATGAGGTACAAAATGGGGCTTCACAACAAGGCTCATTGGACGAACAAAAAAATGCTCTTTTTTCTGTATCTTCACTTTTACCTTCTGCATCAGAAAATGATTTAAAGCAAGAATCTTTGATTGAGATTTTGAAAAAGCGTTTGAGTATTTTACAAAATAAACTCTCAAAAACCTCAGATGACTCGCAAAAAGAGGCACTTAATATTCAAATCCTCTCTCTTTCACAGCACATTGCTATGCTTGAAATGGGTTGATGCAAACTTTACATGTAAGCGTTTGGGCGCTATAATAAAGCTTTACATGTAAAGGAGAAAAATGCTTGATATTCAAACCCTTGTTATGTTCGTGATGGCTTCTACGCTACTTGCCCTAGCTCCAGGTCCTGATAATATTTTTGTACTCACCCAGTCTATGGTACGAGGAAGTAAAGCGGGTATTATTATTACGCTTGGATTGTGCAGTGGACTTGTGTTTCATACCTCTGCGGTGGCGTTAGGTGTGGCGGTGATTTTTCAAACTTCTGCTGTGGCGTTTACGCTTTTAAAGTTTGTAGGGGCTGGGTATTTGCTCTATCTTGCGTATCTTTCGTTTAAAGACGCTTCTAAAACAAAACTGAACACTGATAAACTCTCTTTAAGCCTTGGCGCACTCTATCGTCGTGGTATCTTGATGAATGTGACCAATCCTAAAGTTTCTATCTTTTTTCTCGCTTTCCTTCCTCAATTTACCAAACCAGAACTTGGAAATGTCACCATACAAGTTTTTCTTTTAGGTGCGACATTTATGCTCTGTGCTTTGGTCGTTTTTAGCCTCATCGCACTTTTAGCAGGACGTGTGGGAGAGTGGTTTGCAAAAACCAAGCGGGGTGAAAGTATTTTAAATAAAGTTGCTGGAACCGTTTTTGGTCTTTTAGCCATTAAATTAGCGTTGAGTGAGCGATGAAAAAGAGCCTTCTTTTAGCCATTATTGTGGCGTTAATTGCTGGAGTGTTACTAATAGAAATAGTTTTGCAAAAAGTATTTGCATAAGTCAAAATGTCATATGTTTATCCGATGGCATGGTATAAGATATATTAAAATCGTGTATGGAGTATTGGAATGAAAATAGGTCTTTTTATCCCCTGTTTTATGAATGAGTTGTACCCTGAGGCATCGATGGCAACGTTGAAGTTGCTTGAAGACTTAGGCTTAGACGTGGAGTACCCGATGGAACAAACCTGTTGTGGGCAAGCCCAAGCAAATACAGGGTGTGCACACGAAACCAAAGTCTTAGCCAAACGCTTTTTAAATATTTTCAAAAAGTATGATTACATCGTAGCTCCAAGTGGTAGCTGTGTGAGCATGGTGCGCAATCACTACGCACAGTTTTTAGAAGGGGAAGATGGCTTTGAGCGTATGCGTTCACACACCTATGAACTCGTGGAGTTTTTGCTTGAAGTGGTTAAAGTCGAAACATTTAATGTGAAATTTCCTCATAAAGTGGGTATTCATAACAGTTGTCATGCACATAGAGGCATTGGCATGGCGAGTATGAGTGAAAAAAATGTCCCTGAATTTTCAAAACTAAAGACGATTTTGTCCAAAGTAGAGGGCATTAGTTTTGCAGAGCTTTCACGAAAAGATGAGTGCTGTGGTTTTGGTGGGACGTTTGCGGTGAGTGAAGAAGCGATGAGTATTGCGATGGGAAAAGCCAGATTGCAAGACCATTTGGACGCGGGAAGTGAGTATATCACAGGAGGTGATCTTTCCTGTTTGATGCATATGCAAGGCATTATTGATCGAGAAAAATTACCTTTAAAAATTGTACACGTTGCACAAATCTTAGCAGGAGATATCCAATGAGCACAGGACACCCAGAACTTGCCGCTGCCTTTGCACACAATGTAGAGCGAATGAAATGGCATGATAAAGCCTTGTGGTTTGTTCGTGTCAAGCGCGACAATCAATCCAAAAGTTTAGATGAGTGGGAAGAGCTTCGCAATACTGCCGATAAAATCAAAACCCACACCCTTGCTAATCTTGACACCTACCTAGAGGAATTTGAAAAAAATGCACTCAAGCGAGGTATTAAAGTGCATTGGGCAAAAGATGCTGCGGAGCACAATGCCATCGTCTTAGACATTTTACGCTCTAATAATGTCAAAATGGTGGTCAAAAGTAAGTCGATGCTCACCGAAGAGTGTCATCTGAACCCTCATCTTGAAGCGCATGGTATCGAAGTGGTTGATACAGACTTGGGCGAGCGTATCGTTCAATTACGCCAAGAGCCTCCATCTCACATCGTACTTCCCGCGATTCACCTTAAAAAAGAAGATGTTGGCACAACCTTTGAGAAGTTTTTAAAAACAGAAAAAGGCAATTCTGACCCTACCTATCTTACACGTGCCGCACGTGCTCATTTACGAGAAAAGTTTTTGAATGCAGATGCGGCGATGACAGGGGTTAACTTTGCAATCAGTGAAACGGGTGGCATTGTGGTCTGTACCAATGAGGGAAATGCGGATTTGGGTGCGAGTTTGCCCAAGCTTCATATTGCGTGTATGGGGATTGAGAAAATCATTCCACGATTAAAAGATTTGAGTATTTTCACTCGTCTTTTAGCGCGCAGTGCCACAGGTCAGCCCGTGACGTCTTACACCACGCATTATCATGGCGCACTTGAGGGTGGAGAGATGCATGTGGTTATCGTAGACAATGGCAGAACCAACATCTTAGCTCAAGAGCGTTATGTCAAATCCTTGCAATGTATCCGCTGTGGCGCGTGTCTTAATACCTGCCCCGTGTATAGACGTAGTGGTGGTTTTAGTTATGGGTATACGATTCCAGGACCGATTGGCTCAACCCTTGCACCAAATCGTGATTTGAAAAAATACAGTACCTTGCCATTTGCCTGTTCGCTGTGTGGTTCGTGTACCAATGTGTGTCCAGTTAAAGTAGATTTGCACCATGAACTCTACTACAAACGACAAGAAGTGGTTGAAGCGGGGTATTTGAGCCCTGTAAAACTCAATGCACTTAAAATGGCGACGTGGCTTATGTGTCATCCAAAATTGATGGATTGTGCAGGATGGATGGCGCGAAAATTCGTTCCGCTGATGCCAAGAGCCATTGTCTATTCTAAGTTTAATGTCTGGGGAAAAGGACGAGAGCTTCCTCGTTTCCCAAAAAACAGTTTCAAAGAGTTATATAAAGAAAAGAAGGGGATAAAATGAGTTCACGTGAAGCGATATTAAAAGCGATAAGAGAGCGAAAATCGGTACACTCTGTGGCTCTTCCTGAAGTCAATATTGCCCATATGCATTATGAAAATATCAATGAAAAATTCTCTACCTCTTTAGCCAGTGTTGGAGGCAATGCTGTTTTTATGGAAAGTTTGAGCGACGTGGAAGCATACATCAATGAGCATTATAAAGATGCCAAAGTGATTGTCTCTAACGTTGAGGGCTTAAATGTCACAACAAAAGATGCGAATGCTACCGATGATCCGCATACCTTGCGTGATGTTGATTTGGCGATTATTCAAGGGGAGTTTGCTGTCGCTGAAAATGGCGCTGTGTGGGTGAAAGAGAAAAATGCTCGTCACCGCGCTCTTTATTTTATTACCCAAAAATTGATGATGATTGTTCCCAAAGGCGAGATTGTTGATACAATGCATGAGGCGTATGAGCGTGTGAGCTTTGATGAGGGCAATTTTGGTCTTTTCATCAGTGGACCCTCTAAAACCGCTGACATCGAACAGTCTTTAGTTATCGGGGCACACGGTGCAACCGAAGCATGCGTGGTCTTTGTTTAAACCACTTTTGAGGTCGTTTAGTCTTTACATGTAAAGACTAAACTGCTTTTTTTTTTCGAGATTTTATCTCAGGAAGTTGCGAGATAATAACCCCACACAAGATAACCCCACTAGCAATAAGTTCTACAGGTTTTAACACTTCTCCTAAAAAGAGATACGCCAAAATAACCGTAAAAACAGGAATGAGATTGACAAACACTGAAGCACGAGAGGCTTCAATGCGACTAAGCGCTAAGTTAAACATCCCGTATCCACCAATCGTGACGACGATACCAAGGTAGAGTATCCAAAGAATGACTTCAGTATTGAGGGTCATGCTTAGGGTGTTGTACTCCCAAATAGCAAGCGGTAAAAAGAAAATCGCTCCCACAAAGGCTTGTACCGCGGTTAAAAAAAGAGCGGAGAAGCGCTGTGTGAGGTAGCGAATAGCGATAGCATACCACGCCCCACAAATCATCGCACAAAACTCCAAGAAATTGCCTAAAAGCGGATTGCTAGCATGTTCACTGCTTTGGGCACTAAGGCTTAACCACACCGCACCCATAACAGCCAATAAAGAGCCAATAATCACTTTTTTCGTAATAACCTCTTTAAGAGCAATAGCCGCTCCAATGGCAGTCATCAAAGGCATCATAGACGTTATCATACCTGCTTGCGAAGCGGTGGTGTATTGGAGTGCTTTGGCTTCAAAGATAAAGTACAAACACGGCTCAAATGCCGTCATGAGTAAAATGTATTTGATATCTTTTTTGGTAAATTCCAGCTTTAAAAAGCCCTTGATAAAATAGACAAAACACAAACTAGCAATTACCATACGACCAAAAACCACACTCATGGGTCCTAGTGGTCCGATGGCAGATTTGAGAGCGATAAAAGAGCTTGCCCATGTGAGCATCGCGGTGAGTAATAAGAGAAGTCCTAAAAGATCGATTTTTTGATTTTGCACATCTTGCCTTGTAAAAAAATGTCTACCATTGTACTCAGAGTTTGCTAAAAGTTGGTACAATAGTCTTATGGGAATATTTACATTGCGCAATTTGGTACTACTGTTCATGATACTTTTATTTGTTCGGTATTACAATGCTAAACAGGAGCTTGTTATGCCTTCTCTTGAATTGCCTTCGTCAACAAAAATTCTCGCATTTGGCGACAGTCTGACGCAAGGGTATGGTGTTTTGCCGCAGGAGAGTTATCCTGCAACGCTAGCATCACTTTTACATGTAAGTGTGATTAATGAGGGAATTTCAGGGGAGTTTAGTAACGAAGGTTTGGCACGTTTGCCCCAATTACTCTCCAAACACACTCCCGATATCCTCATCCTTTGTCATGGTGCCAATGATATTTTAAGGCGAAAAGATTTAGAGCAGACGAAGAAAAACATAGAAAAGATGGTAGAACTTGCGCATGAAAAAGGAATTTATGTTGTACTTGTGGGTGTGCCTATGTATGAAATACTTACCTTTGAAACGGTTCCTTTTTATTATGAGATTGCAAAAGAAAAAGGGCTTGTGCTTGAAGATAAAGCGCTTGAAAAGATATTAAATTCCGAAAAACTCAAATCTGATTCGGTTCATCCCAATGCACAAGGCTATGCCTTGATGGCAAAAAATATAGCGTTTTTGTTAGAAAAACACTACATCCCCTCATCGAAACCGTTTTAGTAATTCCTTAAGATAGGCTTCTGCCAAATGGGCTATTTCTGATTCACTAAGCGTAATCGGTTTTTCTTGTCCTGGTATGTTATGACGCAGTGTTGAGAGTTGAACGCAGGTTTTAAAAAGCTCTTCAGGACTCATCTGAACCATGACATGTAAGACATCTTTGGGGAGATTTTGTGGCTCTAGTTGGTGTAACGCATGGATATTGGCTAAAAATGTTTCAATCGTCGTGTTCAATAAAACTCCTCAAAATTTTTGTGCAATTATGCCACATTTTGGAAAAGTTTTTTTCTTGACTTGTTACATGTAAGTGACTTTAGTGTAAAATAGAGTACAATTAAATCAACACCGCCAACAAGGTTCAATCCATGAGTATGTACGATTTAGAAGCGTTTCTTCGCTCCATTCACCCTTTTCAGTTGCTCTCAAAACCAGAGATGGCAAAAGCCACGCAGTCGATGAATATCGCTTATTATAAAAAAGATACTTTACTGCTTTCTCCCACACTCAAAGCGGAGTTTTTGTACATCATCATCAAAGGTGAAGTTGGGGAGTATCATGAGGATGAACTTATCAAAGTGTATGGAAAATCAAACTCCTTTGACACCGATGCGCTCATCTATGGGAAGTGTGAGGGAAGTTTTAAAGTTTTAGAAGAGTTGATTTGTTATGAGCTGAAAAAAGAGGATTTTTTGAGTTTGTTAGACAGTAATCCTACCTTTAAAGCCTATTTTATCCAAGACTTAGCCAATAAAATTCAATCTGCCAAACAAAAAGAGTACACGACGGAGCTTTCAGGATTTATGATGGCGCGTGTTCAAGACAGCTATTTGCATGAGCCAACCATTGTGGAAAAAGAGTGTTCCATCATGGACGCATTAAAGCAGATGGAAGCGAAAAAAAGCAGTTGTATCATCGTGCAAAACGGCGATGGGTATGAGTATGGCATCGTGACAGACAGTGTGGTGAGGCGACACGTGCTCTTTAACGAATACGACAAACACAGCGCTATTGGACCTATTGCCCTTCATCCTATCATCACGATAGAAGCCGATGATTATTTGTTTAATGCGCTTTTAGCTTTTACGAAGTATTCCATTAAGCGCATTGTGGTGACGCGAAAGGGTGTGATTATCGGTATTTTGGAGCAATTGGATTTGCTCAGCTACTTTGCCAACCACACCTATCTTGTTGCGGTACAAATCCGAAAAGCAAGCACCATTGAGGAGCTTAAACAGGCGAGTTCGGATTTAATCAATATCATTAAAAAGTTACATGTAAAAGGGACAAAGGTTGATTATATCGCTAAATTGGTCTCTGAAATCAACGAAAAAATTTACGAAAAACTCTACCATATGATTGTTCCCAAAGCCTTAGCAGATAAGGCGTGTTTAATGGTGATGGGAAGTGAGGGCAGGAAAGAGCAGATGCTCAAAACCGACCAAGACAATGCGCTCATTGTCAGTGATGAGATGGACGTGGCACTGTATACCCCTTATATGCAGCGTTTCAGCGAAATTTTAATCGAGTTTGGGTTTCCAAAGTGTGAGGGAAACATCATGGTTTCTAACCCTTATTGGTGTAAAAGTGTGGGTGCATATAAAAAGGAGCTTAGACGTTGGTGTGAGATGTCCAATATGGAAGATATGATGAATTTAGCGATTTTTTGCGATGCCATCAGCGTTGCAGGAGATAAAACCATGCTAGAGCGTCTTAAAAAAGCGATGGTTGATTTTACCCGTGGGCAAGATGCGTTCATGGCAAATTTTGCTAAAGCCGCCATAGCGTTTGAAACACCGATTGGAATGTTTACCAATTTAATCGCCAACAACAATAAAATTGACGTCAAAAAAGGGGGACTTTTCCCTATTGTTCAAGGGGTTAGAAGCCTTGCTTTGCAGTACGCTATCGAAGAGACAGACACCGTAACACGCATCAAGCGTTTGGTGGATAAAGAGATAATTGATGAAGATTTTGCAGGTGCGCTCATCGAAGCGTTTGATACCTTGCTTAACCTTCGCCTTAAAGATAGACTGGCAAGAAGTGCGATGACCACAGCGTTTGACAATCTTATCGACATTTCAAACCTCAATCAGCTCGAATTAGAGTTGCTCAAAGACAGTTTTAAAATTGTCAATAAGTTTAAAAAATTTCTCACCCACCACTTTAAACTCTCGATGGTGAGCTAAGATGTTTAGACGATGGGCTTTAAAGCTAAAACAGCGCCAATTAAAACAG
>JAGOZL010000048.1 GCA_018058685.1 Sulfurospirillum sp. | reverse complement strand
TAAGTTCCAACGGGCAAACGCATTTGGTCGCCGTTACCACGAGGGGAAATGGCTTAATTAACGACCATTTTGGGAGTGCTAAAGAGTTTTTGATATATGAAGCGGGCGATAAGGGTATCAAATTTATCATGCACCGTAAGGTTGAGAAGTCTTACTGTATGGGCAAAGAGGGATGCGATGGGAGCTATCCCATTGATGAAATCAAAACAGCTTTAAGTGATTGTAACCTTTTGCTTACACAAAAAATTGGTGAGTGCCCTCAAAAAGAGCTTGAAAGTATCCATCTTACCTGCGATGAAACATTTGCCGATGAACCGATTGAAATTTCTGTGTTAAAAGGTGTACGCAAACATTTCTTTGCCGCCTAAGGAGACAAAAGATGATTATCAATGATACGACACTTCGTGATGGCGAACAAGCCCCTTTTGTTGCCTTTAACACAAAAGAAAAAATTGCCATTGCTTCTGCGTTGTACCTAGCAGGTGCGGATGAATTAGAAGTCGGCATTCCTGCGATGGGAAGCAAGGAACAAGCTGACATCAAAGAGATATTAGCTCTTGATTTGCCACTTCGTATCATGAGCTGGAATCGTGCCACCATGAGCGATTTGCAAGCCTCTTTAGAGTGTGGTCTTAAAGCAGTAGACCTTTCCATTCCCGTATCAGATATTTTGATTGAAGCCAAGTTTGGAGGCAATAAAACACGTCTGTTAAAAAACCTTGAAGAGGTTTTACATGTAAGTAGACAAGAAGGACTTTTTGCGTGCATTGGTGGTGAAGATAGCTCACGAGCCGATGTGGGATTTTTAAAAGAAGTGATGGAACTGGGTAAAAGTTTAGGCGCTTCTCGTTTTCGTTACTGCGACACGGTGGGCATCATGCGACCTCACCAAATCTATGAGGATATCTCCTACTTAAGCGCGCTCCATCTTTTAGAAATCGAAATGCACACGCACAATGACTTTGGCATGGCAACGGCAAATGCCATCAGTGGACTTGAAGCAGGAGCAATGAGTGTCAATACCACGGTGATTGGTTTGGGTGAGCGTGCAGGAAATGCCAGTTTTGAGCAAGTGTTGATGAGCCTTACACATCTTTTTGGTGAAAAACGCACGATTGATTCTGATGCGCTCAGACACGTTGTAGCCTTGGTCGAAAAAGCTTCCAAGCAAAGTATCTCCGCTACCATGCCTATTGTTGGTAAACATATCTTCTCTCACGAATCGGGCATTCACGTCAATGGCATGATGAAGCATGAAAAAGCGTACGAAGCTTTTTCTCCTCAAAGTGTTGGGCTGAAGCGAAGCTATCCTATTGGGAAGCATTCGGGTAGTTCCACACTTTTATTTCACTTGCGCTCCATGGGCTACGAGCCTGAAAATGAAGTCATCAACAAAATGCTTCCAAGGGTGCGAGAAATGGTCACCGAGCGTAAAAAAGTCTTAAATAAAAAGGAACTCAAAGCGCTCTTTTTAGCATCAAAGGCGTGCTAATGGAGCCTTTTGCTTCAAAAATCATCTGTGAATGTGGTCACAAAAGTATTCAAGAAGCCATAGAGATTTTTAAAGCAACCTCACTTCCTTATAAAAAAGCCAAAAAACTCGTCACCGAATGTAACCAAACCTGCTGCCGAAGACCACTGATGACACTGTTTAATATGATAGAGTTTGGCGAGATTGATTATGAAGAGATAGCTTTTTTGATTGACCAAAAAAATAGTAGATTCGAGGAAGGAGAAAGTGATGAGTGAGGGAATTAGGGAGTTTGCACAGTGGATTAAGTCGATTGGGCTAGAGCATACATTGCCTCGCAATCTTGTGCAACTAGAATCCATCACCACGCTTGATTTAAGCCGTAAAAAACTCACCCATTTGCCTGAGAGTATTGGGGCACTGCAAAATCTGAGCATTCTTAAAATCTCAGGAAACAGGCTTAAAGCGCTTCCCAAAAGCCTCTCAACGCTTAAAAATTTACGCAATTTTCAATGTGAAAACAACCTCTTAGAAGAGTTGCCCGAAGACTTTGGCAATCTTCACTCCTTAGTCATTTTAAACCTTAATGGCAATCAGCTAACATCTCTCCCACAAAGCTTTTACGATTTGACCAACCTCACACGTCTCACGTTAGCCGTCAATCGTCTAAGCCACCTAGACATCGCTTTTAAACATCTCAAAAAACTTTTACATGTAAGCTTAGATACCAACTACTTCGCAGCGCTTCCCGAAGTTTTTGATGCGATGAAATCGCTCTATTACCTTGATCTCTCTTTCAATAAACTGCAAAGTTTACCTGAGTCTTTAGGGGCTATTGAAGAGCTTGAAACCCTCATCTTAGAGGGTAATTTACTGCGCAATCTCCCCTCTTTAGAGTCTCACGATATGCTGGTCAAACTCAATCTCAATTCAAACCATCTCACAAGCATCGACTTTGACCTAAGTGCATTAGAAGATTTACAAATTTTATCGCTTGAAAACAACCAACTCGAAACCCTTCCGTGTTCACTGTGCACGCTTTCTAAACTCACCTCACTCAACCTTAGTGCTAATCGCCTGATAGGCTTACCTGAATGCATCGGCAATCTTGAAAATTTATATGAACTGGACGTCGAAGATAACGAACTCTCTACGCTTCCCTCCTCTATCGAAAAACTGACCAAACTCAAAAATCTTTTCATCGCCAACAACCATAATTTACGCAAACCCAACCTTCCAACATTGGAGTATTGCGACGTTGAATAAGCCAAGTTTAACTCCCTCTTAGCTATCATTAAAGAATGACAGACATTGAAAAAATACAACTTTTAAAACTTCTCTATCAACACCGAGCCATGGGGCATGAGTATTTTGAAGAGTACCAATCACTCTTAAAGACAGAACCCTCATCCCTTGCGCACAGTATGGAAGAGTTAAAAAAAGATGTGTTGACATGTCATTTATGTACCCTTGCAAAAAGCCGAAAAAATATCTTGTTTGGTGATGGAAATCCCAAAGCCGACATTATGTTCATAGGCGACAATCCAGGGGTGAGTGAAGATGAGATGGGAACACTGTTTGCGGGTCGAAGCGGTGAAATGCTGGTCAATATGATCGAAAAAGTGCTTCTTCTGCCAAAAGAAGAGGTTTATATCACGACGATTTTAAAATGTCGCCCTCCTGAAAACAGGGTGCCAACACTTGAAGAAGTGTCGTGTTGTAAGCCTTATTTGATGCAACAAATTGGTATGGTGAAGCCAAAAATCATCATCGCCCTTGGTTCAACGAGTTTTCACCATCTCACAGGCGAATACGATACGAGTATCGATCAAGTCAGAGGTTTGGTACTGAATTTTGGAGAAGCGAAACTAATACCAACGTTTCATCCAAGTTTTCTACTGCGCAACCCAAGCGCAAAAAAAGAGGTGTATGCCGATATGCTAAAAGTGAGGAGTATGTTATGATAAAATCATTCTTAAGTGTCGTTATGATAGGCGCTCTTTTTTGGGGGTGTACTCCCAATGCCGTTCAACCACCCACCATAAGCACCTACAACACTTCCTCAAATGCTAAAGTTAAAACATCACCAAGTAATCAAAAAAGTACAACAACCTACCCTGGCTCAAAAGAGCAAATAGAGACATATAAAACAGCTCCTAGTCAAACCGTTCCTCCTGTCATGCCACAAGCTCCTATGGTAGACACAACCATTGCCTCGACACCACTAATGATCGCCCCACTAGATGCGCCTATTGAACAACCAAGTACACCGTCTACGTTTACACAACCCCCGCTTACCTCAACACCGCTTATTCTAAGTCATAACGGAGAGATGATTAAAATTGCTGTCTTAATTCCACAAAAGACCATCAAAAAGTATGCCATTACCTCGGTCAATTCTGTGATGTCTTATCTGCTTTACAAAAATTACTCATTTGATTTGAATGTTTTTAATTCGGGCGATGAAAAAGAAGACGCTATTCGAAAAGCACTAAGCGACATTCAATCAGGAGGCTATCACTATATCATCGCTCCTGTGACAGCAGAGGGAGCAGCAGTCATCGCGGCTAATGTTCGTGACACGATGGTTTTTATCCCAACGCTGCATCGCAGTAGCGTTGCTGTAGCGGGAGAAAATATCGTCTTTGGCGGTATCGATTATGACCAACAGGTGTCACTTTTAAGCCAACATGCCAATGAGCGTGTTGGCACATTTGAAGACGGAAGTGCACTAAGTTTTCAGCTCAATGCCCTTGTCAAAAAGAACAGTGAACGTGTTTTTTATGAAAAGAGAGTTGAGAGTTCAAAGGCTAATTTTAAAGGTATGTTCAAAGGCAACACCTCACTCAACAGCGCCTCTTTTTACCTAAACACACCGTTGGTAACATCAAGCCTTATCGCTTCACAACTGCGTGCAAACAGTATCTACCCACACGCCCTTTTATCAACGCAAATCAACTACAACCCGCTTCTTTTAACCCTCACACAGTATGAAGACCGTGACAATATGTTCATCGCAAACTCTATTCAAAGAACACCTGCCAAGCTAGAAGAGATTAACACCCTTTTTGGGCATGATATTGTATATGATTGGGTTAATTACGCCACTTCTATTGGCGCTGATTTGCTCGCCACACACTTTTTTGGCAACCAAACAGAGCGTATCTTTAAAGAGCAACTCATCAACAACCAAATCGTCTACAACACACGCATTGTCAAACCTGAACGCTACTCATTTACACCAGTACTTGAGTAAAAAATGCTTTTGTCGCTTCGTCTATCTTAGCGACTTTTCCCTCTTTGACAAAAGCTAAAAGCACTCTCATTTCAAACAATTTTTCATGGTCTTTATAAATCTCATGCTTTACATGTAAAGAAGCATTTTTAAGCTCAAGTAGAATACTTTTCACATCCAACAAATCGCCTAATTTTGCGGACTTAATAAACTCCGCTTCCACACGCCTCACGACAAAATGACCACCCGCTATCGCTGGACTTTTCCCATGTGTAAAAAAAATCTCACTTCTTGCTCTCTCACAAAATTTCAGATAATTAGCATGATACACCACACCACCCGCATCGGTATCATCGTAATAGACTCGTATCTTCATTGTAAAATTCCTTGTTTTTTTGATTGAAAAGTATACAAAATTCTCTCTTTTAACGTACTTTTAAAGGCTTTTCTTACACGCTATGTCACATTAAATCTCACAATTATCTTTTGATAAAAGTAAATAATTTTTATCTTATATGATTTTTATAGGAACAATTAATGAATTAAATTTAAAAAGTAAATAAAAGTTATAAATAAGTTATACATGCTTGTTACAATTCGACGTTTTAAAATTAAAAATTCTATTTAAGGAGAATTTATGAAAATGGCAAAACTAAGCTTGGTGGCTTTACTGAGCGTGGGAGCTTTAAGTTCGGTAAATGCAGCAGATACTTTAGCTGACGCATTTAAGAATGGTAAAGTCAATGGTACGCTTGAGGCGTGGTATTGGGATAGAGATTTTCAAACCCCAAACACACATGAAGATATTTTAAACGTCGGATTAAAACTCTCGTACGTTACTGATACGTTTATGGGGTTTTTTGGTGGAGCAACCCTTCAAACATCCAATTCGCCTTTTGCAAGTGCTACGGATAAAACATTTTTTGCCGCCAATGAATATGGCCCTGGAGCAGTACTCTCAGAAGCTTTTCTAGGGTATAAAATGGATAAAACTACTCTTAAAATTGGTCGTCAATACATCGCAACCCCCTTGATTGCATCCAGTCCAAATCGTATCATCAAACAATCTTTTGAGGGTGCAACGCTTATTAACACTCATCTTCCCCAAACCATGCTTTTTGCAGGCTATGTCAATAAATACCAAAATCGAACAACAGGCACAGGCGATATTGCTGAATTTAGCAACAATTTTTGGCTAGGAGCACCTCTTCCTGGCTCACAATCTGCTGTGGCTGGAAATACACAAGCATGGAAAACACTAGATGGTGAAGCCTACAGTTTAATGGCAGTCAATCAATCCATCGCAGGTTTAAAATTAACTGGTCAATGGGTTGGCATTACAGATTTAGCCAATCTTTTTTATGCAGAAGCTGCGTACAGTGGCAAAGCAGCCAATTTCACCTATGGCGTCGCAGGACAGTATCAAATCACCAACTTTGATAGCAGTATGAATGCGAATGATTCAGGCTATTATGGATTAAAAGCAAGTCTTGGTATGGGTACCTTTAACAGCTACGTGGCATACTCTAAAATCGATGATGATACCACCGCCATTCCTGGTGTAGGTGGTGGACCGTATGGAACCATTTATACCACACAAATCTGGCTCACCCCTGGACACTTTAATGCAGGAACAGAAGCGTATGCCATTGATGCTAACTATGCCTTCAAAGATTTGGGCTTACGTGTTGGTGCACGTTACTCCAATGTGGAAATCCCTATAGGCAATGGTACGGCTGCTGCCACTGAAATTGACTACACAACGCTCTATCTTAACTATCAATTTGCAGGTGCGTTTAAAGGTCTGAGCGTGGATATTGGCTATGAAGAGGGTAGCTACAATATCGCTAACAAAGACACACAAGAAATTCGTTTTAACGTTAATTATAACTTCTAAAAGGAAAAACAATGAAAACAACACTATTTTCAAAATACATGCTTAGTATCGCAACCGCATTGATTTGCTCTATCACACCTCTTGTGGCCGATGAAGGTCCTTCAGCTCCAGCGGTTGCACTTCCTCCGGCGCAAGTCATTTTAAAAGCAGCGGCAGATATGGGTGTTGAAGCAGTCGACTTGGCGTATGTCAAATCCAAACTACCAGCACTCATCAGTGGTGATAAAAAAGTTTTTGTTATCGATGCGCGTCCTGAAAAAAATTACGGTGAAGGGCATATCCCTACGGCATTTAATATGTACGATGCCAAATTTGAACTTGACTATCCTAAATTTGAAGCGCTCAATATTCCTAAAGATGCGGAGATTTTTCTAGGCATTGGTCGCCCTTGTCCGATGAGTTTAAATGATGCTAAATTACTCAAAGAAAAAGGTTATACCAATCTTAAAGCATTTGTCAAAGGTCCCGTATGGATTGAGACACAATACGTTGAAGTTAACGAAAAAATGGCAAAATCTTACATCAAAAAAGGAGCTACCTTTGTTGATTTAGCCACTGATTCAACCCTAGCAAAATTTGTAGCATCGGGTGCGGATAAAGAGAAAAAAGTAGTTCTCGTAGGTGCCAAGGAAAATGCAAAAGTAAATTATGCAGCAGCAGAAAAAGTACATGGTATGGGCTATAAATGGACATTTGTCTTCAACGGTACAATCTAACTAAATTTTTACATGTAAAAAAGAGGTGCGCTGGGTTTTATGCCAAACAAAACTTAGCGTTAGCGTAACTTTTTGGGCTTTGCTCAAAAAGCGTTTAAAGATACAACAGGAACATACAATGAAAAAAACACTTCTAAGTATTGCCACATTGGCATTATTATTAAGCGGTTGTGTACAAACACAGCCAACAGCTAGTTCTAAAGTTGCCACAAGCAGTTACACAATCGATAAAATCAAACCCAGTGCCGATGAAGATGCTGAGGGTGCTATCGATAAAGATTTTTTTGTCAAAGAAATTTTGACTAAGAAACCTTCCAATGTGACCATCATCGATGTACGAACCGATTTTGAATATAACGCAGGGCACTTTGAAGGTGCAAAACGTATTCCCGTAGCAGATATTTATGCCAAAGGTGGATGTGAAAAAGTGATTGCGCAACTTCCAAAAGAAGGCTATGTGGTAGCCGTATGTGCTACAGGAGCACGTGCGGGTGAAATGTGGGCAGGACTTAAAGATACCTGCAAATACCCCGTAGCCAATAAAGTCTACTATCTTGATAACAATGTTATGTACAACCCAAAAGGCGGTACGGTTAAATAATCTTAAAGGGAGTGAATATTCACTCCTTCTCTACTCTGGTCTATCCCTACAAATACGGTACCCTACCCCTTTAGCACTTTCGATGAGTTTATCTCCACATTTATCGCGAATGCGTTTGATGTGCATCCGAACGGTTGAGAGATTAACCATCTTTTCTTCAGATAGCATCTCTGCAATCTCCTCCACACTACAACGACGGCAGATGTGTTTGATAAGGTACTGAATGATTTTATTTTCCGCTGATGTCAAGGATATGGTCACATTGTTTTTTGAAAGTCGGTACTTGTTCAAATCATAGACAAATTTATTTTGCAGATAAAAGATATTTTCATCGGTATCAAAATGACAATGACGTGCAGATTGAAGGATACGATAACGAAGCTCTTCAAGCTCAAATGGTTCTTTGATATAATCACTACAGCCATATTCGTAGCCCATTTTAAGATACTCAAAAGCATGAAAACATGAGAGTAAAATGATGGGAACGCGTATCTTATTTTCTCGTATTTGTTTAGTCAATTCCAATGCTTCGGATTGTGGCTCCTCGATGGAGAGTATCACCACATCATAAATCTTTTTATAAATAGCATCAAAAACCAACGAAGCATCACTGAAGACATCAAAAGAGCACTCATACGCTTTAAAATGCTCTTTGATACGCTGTGTTAACTCACGCTCTTTTCGAAGCACTAAAATACGCATACTTAGCTCAATAACGTGACGATTTCATCCACATTCAAGCTTCTTCCACTGCTTTTAACCACGCCATTGACCACAAGTGCAGGTGTGGAAGTCACACCGTACTCCATGATTTTCATGATGTCTTCGACTTTTTCGATTTGGGCAAAAAGACCTTTTTGTGCAACGGCTTTTTGGGTCAATTCAAAAAGAGTTTTGCATTTTGCGCACCCTGTGCCTAAAATTTCGATTTTCATTTTTTCTCTTTGCTCGCTTTAAGTTCTTCTAAATACTCTTTTGCATTTTCCCCGCGTAAAAAATCTGCTGCTTTTAAAAGTCCATCATTAAGGTACTTTGCTTGATAACCATTCAGCGTGAGATAGACACGTGCCATGTTGGAACGGTCATTATGCGGACAAGCAGTGATGATGAGTTTGTCTTTTGGAAGCTCACCAAGACGTTTTGGAAGTTCATTGAGTGGTATATTGATAGAGCCTGCAATATGCCATGCTTCAAACTCTTCAGGAAAACGAATATCCACCAATATTGCCTTGCCCTCTTCCACTAATGCTAACATATCAGGCGTTTTAATTTTCATCATACTTCGTTCTTTATAATCAAACCCTTGAAGGTAAGCATCAAAGCTCACTTTTTTAAGCTCTGTTGCTTGCATAAAACTCACTGCAACAAGCACGATTAAAATCACTTTTTTCATTTTTATCTCCTTATAAAATTGCATTAAACAGATACCCAACACCCATAATACCAAGTGCTACAATCCCAAAAAATGTTGCTATCAGCTTTACATGTAAAATACGTTTGAGAATCATAGCCTCAGGTAAAGACAAAGCGGTAATCGCCATCATAAAACTCAGAGCTGTCCCTAGCAACATCCCCTTACCCGTTAACACTTCCATTAAAGGCATAACGCCTGCGGCATTTGAGTACATCGGAATGCCTAATAAAACTGCCAAAGGCACACTATACCATGTGTTACTTCCCGCGTATTTTAAAATAAACTCTGTGGGGATAAACCCATGAATAAACGCACCAATACCTACCCCAACCAAAACATAGGGATAAATTTTTTTGAAAATATCAGATGTATAATGCCACGCATCACTGACGCGTTGCTTGAAAGAGAGTTCTATCTTCACATCTTCTAAGTCACCATTCATCGGCGTTACAGGAATGAGGATGTATTTTTCCATTTTCAATCGCCCTACGACAAATCCCCCAATAATAGCTACTAAAAGACCAAAGCCGATATACAAAGCGGTCACTTTCCAACCAAAAAGCCCAAACAATAAAGCAATAGCAATTTCATTGTTCATCGGGCTTGAGATAAGAAAACTTAAAGTAATCCCCAGTGGAATCCGCGCTTGCATAAACCCTAAAAACAAAGGAATGGCAGAACAGCTACAAAATGGCGTGATGATGCCAAAAAGAGCGGCTAAAACATTGCCTGTAAACTCACTTTTACCTTGCAGATAAACCCTCACTTTTTCGGTATTAAAATAGGTACGCAAAAAGCTGACCGCAAAGATAATACAGACTAAAAGAATGTAAATCTTGACCGTATCGTAGATAAAAAAGTGCAAAGCAGAACCTAACGCCGAAGCTTTATCAAGCTCCAAAATACCATATACCAATACATCAACTAAATATTCCCACCAATCAAACATTACGATTCCTTTAAACCACAAACGCTAAACTAAGCAGTACTATCAATAAGACCGGCGGTGTCACGATTAAGCCAAATAAACTGTACTGACCAAAACCTATCCTAACACCTTTTTGCGCTAAAACATGTAACCATAAAAGGGTTGCTAGCGAGCCAAACGGTGTCATTTTAGGACCTAAATTACAGCCGATGATATTGGCATAGGCTAAAGCGGTATTGGGGATATCATGCAGTGCAATATCCATAATCATCACGGTTGGCATATTATTCATCACCGCACTCAAAATGGCAGCAATAAAACCTGTCCCTACAATGGCTATAGTGTCGCCATGCGTATTTAGCTCTTTAAGTAAAGAAGTGAGATACTCCGTAAGCCCCGCATTTTTAAGCCCATACACGACGATGTAAAGCCCAATACTAAACCACACGACTTGCCAAGGCGCTGTTTTGATGATACGCATCGCGTGGGTTGTTTTCATCATAGAAGCAATGAGTAAAAAAACAAGCGCACCGCCTAGTGCGAACACACTCACAGGCAGATGATACGCATCACCGATAAAATAGCCTCCCAGTAAAATAGCTAAAAAAAGCCATGAAAAACGAAACAAAGTCTTATTTTTTAAAACAGAATCAGGATTTTTGAGTAATGAAGTTTCTACATGTAAAGGAATATCTTTACGCAAGACGATCCACAAAACAACAATCGAAATAAGCGTACTCACCGTATAGGGCACAATCATCACCCCAATATACTCCGCAAATCCTATGTTAAAATAATTGGCAGTGACAATGTTGGTTAGGTTTGAAAACACAAACGGAAGCGACGCCGAATCGGTGATAAATCCTCCTGCTAGCAAAAAAGCCACAATGGTTTTTAGATTGAGTTTTAAAAGACGCATTTTTGCTAATAAAATCGGCGTTAAAATAAGGGCTGCGCCATCGTTCGCAAAGAGTGCAGAGACAAAACTGCCCAATAAAAGCGAATAGACAAACATCAAATGCCCATTTCCATGACTAAGACGCGCCATATGAATCGCACACCATTCAAAAAAACCAATCTCATCTAAAACCATCGAAAGAATAATGATGCCGATAAACGCTAAGGTTGCATCCCACACAATGCCTGTTACAACCAAAACGTCCGAAAGACTCACAACACCTAACATCAAAGCTAAAAAAGCACCTATGAGTGCGGTGGTGCCGATTTGCAATCCTCGAGGTTGCCAAATGACAAAAAGAAGCGTTATAAGAAAAAGTGACGAAGCTAAAATCATACAGCACATCCTTTGGTATAGGGAGGAACTTCCATCTCCAGATACGAGATTTCTTTTAAAACCGCTTGTCTAAAAGCATCCATAGGATGTCGAATACTATAATATGCCCACCGTCCTTCTCTCTCAAGCTTTAAAAAACCTGCTTCTTTGAGAATTTTAAGATGCCTCGAGATGCGTGATTGAATCATCTCAAATGCCTCTTCAATGTCACATACGCATACCTTGCCATTCACATCAATGAACCTCAAAATGCGCAACCGTGTTTCATCATTGAGCGCACCCATCGTTTTTAGGAAAATATCCATAGGCTCCCTTTCTTTACGGCTTCTTTTGTTACATGTAAAAGTGTTTCACACTTTGCACACCCTTTTCCTAAGACTTCAATTTTCATAGCCTTATCTCTTTTTTATGCGTTTAATGCTTCGGCAATACGCGGTAAAAGCTCTGCTTCAATCGCTTTACATGTAAGAATAAATGCCCCATAATCCTTTCCATCAGGATCAGAAAATCCAACGTGAATTTTAGGAATAGGTTTAGGAAACATCGGACATGTTTCGTTAGCATGGTCACATACCGTCACCACCAAATCAAAATCAAGATGGGTGACCTCATCCACTGTTTTAGAATGGTATTCCTCTTTCCAGATACCCTCTTCTTCTAAAACTTTTTTCGCATACGCATTGACTTTTCCACTCGCACGAACCCCAGCACTGTAAGCCTTAACGCCACTTAATCGTGCATTGACAAGCGCTTCAGCGATGATGCTTCGACAACTGTTTCCTGTGCATAAAATCAACACTTTTTTCATAATACGCCTTTTACATGTAAATCGTAAATCGCATTGTAGTATAAAATTATCTTTATATCAAGATATATTGATATAAAGATAATTTTACGATTCCTTTAAAGCCAAAGAAGAGAGCCTTGTGAGCATCTCTTCTTTATCAAAATCACTTTAGACAGCTTTATTTAGCTCAATAGTGATGTGTACAAGCTCTTCATGAATACTCAATTGCTCTTTAAAATAATGCGGCGTTACCTCTTCTTTTACATGTAAACATAAAATACACGCGTACTTCCCTTTCCCCACACGCCACACGTGTAAATCACTCAGTGTCGCTTTGATAGGACTTGCCTCAATCACTTCATAAATTTCAGCCACCACGGGTGCGTCCATCT
>JAGOZL010000122.1 GCA_018058685.1 Sulfurospirillum sp. | reverse complement strand
CTTTTTTGATATGTTTTTCCATCTCATCAAACGCACGTTTCCAAGAAACCGGTTTGAATTGACCTTTTTTATCAAACTCACCTTTTTCGTTCATACGAAGAAGGGGTTGTTTTAAGCGATCTGCACCATACATGATTTTCGCGTTGAAATAGCCTTTGATACAGTTAAGTCCACGATTAACAGGAGCGGCAGGGTCACCCTTAACCGCAACGATTTTACCCTCTTTGGTCGCGACCATAATACCACAACCGGTACCACAAAAACGACAAACGGCTTTATCCCAACGCCAGCCAGCCTCTGCTTGTTCCGCAGCAGCTTTAACCTCGCTAGGTACGCTTATACCTACCGCAGCAGCAGCACTTGCAGCAGCCGTTGATTTGAGAAAGTCTCTTCTTGAAAGCGACATAGATACCTCCTATAGAAATTGGTTTCAAATAGAAGTGTATCACTCCACCTTTTTTCAATCTATGACTTAAGTCAAGAAGGGTAAAATAGCGTTTATATTTTGTTATACGGAGGAAACGTGTGAAAAAACGTGTTGGAGAAATGGCACAAACCTATTTTAGAGAAGGCTATTCGTGTGCCGAAGCTGTGCTAAAAAGTGTTGCAGAGGCCAAAGGCATTGACTCACCTTTGATTCCAAAAATCGCAACCGCATTTGGAAGCGGGCTTGCCGGAACCGATGGAACATGTGGCGCACTGAGTGGCGGATACTTAGCCCTTTCCATGTGTAAAGGAAGAAACAGTGTTGAGGAAGATAGAAGTACCCTCTATACAGACATTGCAAAACTCAAAGCGATGTTTCAAGGCTCATTTAGCTCAACAGAATGTACAACACTGCTTGGCTTTAGCCTAAGTGCTCCTGATGCTGGAGAGAAGTTTCAAAAAGGAAATTGTAAAGAAGGCAAATGCATTTATTATGTGGACCGTGTTGCAGAAGAAGTGATGAAAATGCTCTCATGAGAGAAGCGTTAAAATATGTTCATACCATTCCGAAGTCTCTTTAGTATTGACTCTTTTCATTCTAGGTGTTTGAAGGGTGATAATTTCCAAAATCCTCCCCGGCTCTCCTGCCATGACCACCACTCTATCCGCAAGTAAAAGGGCTTCTCGTATAGAGTGAGTGACCAACACAGCCGTGATGCGATTTTCGTGTAAAAATGCTTGCATCATGCTATCCATGCTTTCACGACTGGCTTCGTCCAAAGCAGAAAAAGGCTCATCCAAAAGAAGGACATCAGGCTCCATCGCAAGGGCACAGGCAAGGGCAGCGCGTTGACGCATGCCCCCTGAAAGCTCTCTTGGATAGGCTTTGGCAAAATGCTCAATCCCTGTTTTTTTCATGCACGCGTAGGCTTTTTCTCTTTTTTCGGCAAGAGAGATTCCTTTTACATGTAAAGGCAACATCACATTTTCTTCGATGCTAAGCCATCCAAATAATCCCGAATCTTGAGGAATCAATGCCCGTGAAGCATCTGGCTTTTCGATAGAGTGTCCATGGTGCAAAAGCTCACCCGCACTTTTGTGCTCAAAGCCTGCAAAAAGGCGCAAAAGGGTTGATTTTCCGCATCCACTAGGTCCCACGATGGCTAAACACTCTCTTTCAAACACTTCCAAATCAAGCTTCTGCAACGCCTCCACACAGCGACGCTCATTTTCTAAAAAATAGGCTTTACTCACACCTTTTACAGACAAGATACTCATGCACCTAGCCTTTTTTTAAGAGCACTTTCAAGGCGTTCAAATCCCCATTTTTCCACCACAAGCCCTACCATACAAATGAGACCGATGGAGATAAATGCCACTTCAAAATCAAGTGACCAACGCGATTGGATGATGGTGTAACCGAGTCCCACACTGCTACCCACTACCATTTCTGCTGCGATTAAAACACGCCAACCTATGGCAAGTCCCATGCGAAGCCCCGTTAAAAGAGGCAATGCGATGGAGGGAAGTAAGACCATAAAAAAGGTACGCAACGCTGAGAGATTCATCATGCGTGCGAGTAAAAAACGCTCTTTGGGGATGGCGCGAAGTCCTGAGCTTACATGTAAAAAAATAGGAGGAAACGCACTCATCACAATCATAAAAAGGGTAGCCTTTTCACCGATGCCAAAGAGCAACATCGCAAAAGGAATCCACGCAAGTCCTGGCATCACTTGTAACACCGTTGCTACTTTCATCGCCACGCGGTAACTTGCATCTTTGAGTGCGCAAAGAAGCCCTAAGCTTATGCCTAAAATAACCGCAATGGCATAGGCAATCGCCCAGCGCGAAAGGCTTGTGAAAAAGTGCTCCCAAATCTTGTTTTCATACACCGCTTCACCCAAAATCAAGTGCCAAAAGCGAAGCAACACCGTATCAGGCATCGGGAAAGGAATCCCACGATAGAGCTCAACAGCGATACCAAAGCCCCACCACAGCAAAAGTAAGACAAAGAGTGTTGCGATAAAAGGCAAAAGAAAAGCGCGCATCTTACTCTTTAAACGAACATGCATCTAAAGAGCGTGTCTGTTTGAGCTTTCCGCTCTCCCGTAAAAAACGCTCCATCATCACTAAACTCTCTTGGCTTAAAGGATCAAACCCTACCGCGTAGCTATGGTGCGCCATCGACTCCTTGGCAGCTTTTAGGCTTAATCCCGAAACGTTTGCGACACGTTGGGCGGATTGGTCTGGCTCGTTTTTGATAAACGTTGCTGCGTGACGTAAAGCGCGAATAAGCTTAGGCAACGCTTCTGCATGGTTGTGTAAGGAACGCTCTTTTGCCATCAAAAGCAGAGGATACGAATTGCCCACGCCATCCAGATACGCAACTCTTTTTCCTACCCCTTTTTCCACCAAAACCGAAGGGGTTGGCTCACTGGCTACGATGGCACCCAACTCATTTGCCATCAGCGCACTCGCCATCAAAGAAGGGTCCAAATCGACAAGATTTTTTTCAAGCATCACACCCTCTTTTGAGGACTTGAGCAAAAATCCACCGTGCGTAGAGGTTCCTTTTTTGATGCCGATTTTTTTGCCTTCAAGGTCTTTGAGGCTTTGAAGCGTACTCTCTTTGGAAACCACAATGCTATGGCGTTTTTCACCGCCGCCTAATGGGGTAAAGAGTTTGATGTTTGGGCAGTATTTATCCAGTGCCAAGAGTGCGGCAGTATCGCCCATCGTCGCAAAATCCGCATCGCCAAAAATGAGCGCTTCTGATGTGGCATTGCCATTGGTAAAGCGTTTGGCTTCGATCTCAAGCCCCTCTTTTTCAAAGAGTTTTTGCTCCAACGCAATGATAAACAGTGCATCCACGACGCGGTCTTGAAAAGCAATTTTAATGGGTGCTGCTAACACTGAAAGCGTTGTCAAAAGAAGGATAAAAATGATTTTCATACTAGCACCTTTTAAAAAATAGGGCAATTTTTACCGTAGCAATACTGGTTATATTTCTTTTGGTCGCATTTAAAATCTGCCATCGCTTCAAGCTTTACATGTAAGAACTTTTCTGAAAGTCTAGAAGCAATGCTTAAGGCCGTCCACACTTCGCGGTTGCAACAGCGTGCCGCTTCATACGTGGCGATTTCACCTAAGACTGAATGCGTCACCTGTTGTGCGGCTTGACGTGATGTTGTGGTTACAGGAGAAGATTGCAAAAGGATGGCAAAGCCGATGCCAACCCCACTAGCCGCTCCGCATATACCTAAAAATCCACACGAACCCCCGATGATGCCTGAACCTCGTGAAAGTGCCGTTTTAAGTGCATTTTTGGGCACGTTTCCACCGCTGTTTTTGTACGCGGTGACGATAATGGCAGGCACCATCGCGTGGTGTTCAGGTCCGTGTTTCGGGATGCTTGGGTGGGAGCGAATACGTTTGAAAAGTTTAAGCATATCTGTTTCTGTGGATATTTTACAGATATGCTCGATAACCTCCAACGCCTCTTTAGAATGACACGCATCGCAGACAAAATGTCCCTCTTTACATGTAA
>JAGOZL010000047.1 GCA_018058685.1 Sulfurospirillum sp. | reverse complement strand
GCGATGCTTTTTTGCGCATTATTCATCAGCACATAAAACTCAATGCCCTCTTTTTTAAAATACTCATTGAGTGATTCAAACCCCACGGCTGTCTCGATGGAGCCTAGATACTCATACCCTTTCATCACAGGAGAAATCGCACGGATGAACATACCATGGCGCCCTATTTCAATCCCTTTTTGAGGTTTTTTACTCTTTTTTATCTTCTCAAATGCCCCCCGAAAGGTACTTAAGTCATCTTCAACGGGATTATCATAATCCCACAAACGCACAAAACTTTTAAAATCATTGGTATGCAGGTGAAATTTAATACTCTCAAACAATGACGTTGCGTTCATCGCTTGTTTTATCTCTAGCAACCTCTCAACACACACCGCTCGATTTTTCTCTTCCAAACATCTCATGACATAAGGATTTTGCGCAAGCATGACAGAACTTGTCAGTGCCACTTTGGTAATCTCTTCGATTTTATTATCCAAGGTCAACAAAAGCGCATCAATATGTTTTTTACGAGTCTCTTCCTCTTCATACGCGATGGATTGATTGTATAAAAAGAGCATTAAAACACCTAAAAAAAGCATCACCGCAACGCCGATAAAAAACTTCACATCCCTCATACTTTTCCTCCATCAACCCTATCCAACCACTTTTTCTTATCTAAATGAAATTGGTACAAAAAAGTTGAACCTTTATTTTCAAGAGAGCGAACTTCTAAATCCACATCATTTTTATTGCAAATATTTTGAACAATATTAAGCCCCAAACCAAACCCTCCTTGAACACCATCTTCTCTTTCAAAACGCTGTAAAACTTTATGAATATCTTTAATGCCTTGCCCCTCATCTTTAATGCTAAGAAGACAGTTATTTTCATCTTTTTTCTCTAAAACAATCGTCACAGAGCCTCCAAAATAGGAGTATTTAATGGCATTGGAAAGGGTATTATCCAAGATGCGCTGAAGTTCGACTTTATTAATATACACGACCAAATCATCTTCAATGCGATGCGCTAACGTGATGGATTTTGAAAGAGCAATATCTTCAAAAAAATGAATACGCATCAACAGATACTCTGAGAGATTGACCACTTCTTTACGGTAGAGCACTTTTTTATTTTTGATGTAATACTCCACATCTTCATACGTCATCTGCATCTGCTTGGTGGCCGCTTTGATGCGTTGAATATGCTTTGTTTCATGCACATAATTTGCCATCAATTCAAGATTGATATTGATAACTCCCAAAGGCGTTTTGAGTTCATGCATCGCATCATTAAAAAAGTCATTCATGTACTGCTGTTTTTTCTTATACGGATAAACACTGGTATTCACAAAAAGCATACTCATCAAAAAAACTAAAAAAAGTATAATAAAAAAAAGCATCGTGGCGATAAAAAATATCTTGGTGTAGTTAATTTTTAACTCAACCACAAGATAATACAGCACCTCCTCGCCAAGCTTTACCTCTTTTTGATAGTATAAATAAGGATAAACTACATCTACTTTAAAATCCAGCCTTTGAAGGGGCTGAACCAAATCCGAATAAAGCTCCTGATGCAAAGCATCGTAAATAGCGGTTTTAAATCGTACACTTTTAGGCGCATTAAATCCCTCCTCGGAAAAAATCACCGCCTCTTTTGTCTCAATCCACTCTAAAATCTCTTGCGTTGCTTTATACTTCTCTTCGCTAATCGTACTACTGAGTGCAAAGTAGCTAGGGACACAAAAAAGCCCCATTAGTACGACGGTGTAGATGATGACAAACAGAAGTTGTTTAGCATACAACATCGATTTTGTATCCTAAGCCTCGCGATGATTTGATAAAATCTTCACCCGCTTTGAGCCTAATTTTGCGAATATACATACGAATATCCGCATAACTGATCTCTTTACCTTCCCATACATGTTCACGAATAGTCTCTATCTCACAAAAACTATTTTTACGCATAATCAAAAAGCGCACTAACTCTTGCTCTTTTGATGTAAGAGGTATCTGTTCATCCCCTCTTTTAAGCTCTCCAGAGGTAAAATTAAACACACACCCACACTCCATCTTAAACTGCCCCTCAGTGCTTGTCTGATAATGCTTTTTTATCAGCTCTTTAATCCGAAGCTCCAACTCTTTAAGTTCAAAAGGTTTTTTCAAATAGTCATTACACCCAAGTTCATACCCAATCGCAATGCTATCAATGTCGGTGAGTGAAGTGATAATAATAATGGGCGTAACAACCTTAGCTTCTTTGATGCATTTAATCAGCTCATGACCACTTAGTTTTGGCACTTTGACATCGAGTAACAAAAGATAATAACACTTTTGCATAATCGCATCAAGCGCACTTTCCCCATCATAAAAAGCATCCACTTCGTAGCCAATGCTTTCCAAATACTCTTTAATACTTTCGTTATAGTTATAATCATCTTCCATCAATAAAATTTTCATTTTTTAACCTTAGTGTCCCATATAAATTTGCCCTGCGTAGATGATGTAACAACGAAGCAACATCACCCCCACAAGTACGACAACAGAGTTTATCACAATATAATGCACACGGTACAGATGGTTTTTCAAAGCGTTAATGACCGTTAAAAGCGGTAAAAAAAGACCAATACCTATCACACCCACCCAAAAAACAACAGCCCATCCTCCTGAGCTTAAAGCCTCTTTTGCCGCTATCAAAGAGTCTCCCCCTGCATACGCCATCCCGATAAACAACATCCCAATGAGGGGAAACTCTGTTAAAATAACCCGTAAATCCATCACCAAAAGGTATTTAATACTCTCTTCATTTAACGTACTTTTGAAAAAAAGTATGCCCACCAAGATATTGACCGCAATGCCTGAAGAGATGCCTGAGGTGAGAAATAAAATAGGAATAATCGGGTTATTCCACATCGGAATCGTATAGAGTGATGAGAGTAAAAAACCTGTGTATGCACCCACACACAGAGCAAAAACAAAGAGAAAATACTCAATATTCTTGGCATACGAATGAAAACTTTTCACTCCGTTAATCAGGGCTTCTAAGAGTTTTAGACGGTATTTCACGATTTTTTGCTCGAAAACCAAGCACATAAACACAAAAACAGTGGGTGTGTAAATCAATAAAAAGACAACACCTAGTGTCATGACCGATTCAAAATTGTAGCGAATAAACAGCCAGTAAAAAGAGAGTGGCTTGCCCAAGTCCACCACCAAAATAAGCAATCCCAACACAATACTCAGTGTCGCTACCGCCGCACCTGAGCGAATCATCGCATCCCAAATCGAGCTATTCTCCCGCTCATGTCTGTTCCACTTCACTAAAAGTGCTACGATGATAGAGCCTGAACTGATCCCTGCTAAAAAAAGATACATCGCAATGGGCCACGACCAATGAATCGCATCGTACTGCGCCATACTGCCCCACATATTACTCATCAATTTCTCCTCTTTTATGCGGAACAAACGCTACTTTTGGAGAAGTGCGTAAATAGGCTTTGGGAAACAATAAAGAAGATTGGACAGATTTAAGCCAAACCGCACTTTGTTTATCACGCATATCGCCAAAGCTTAACGCTTCGGTCGGACAAACGCTCACACACGCAGGATTTAATGCTTTAGAGACACGAGAGCCAAAACAAAAATCACATTTATCCACCGCTTTGGTGATAGGATTGATAAAGCGTGCCTCATACGGACACGCGAGAATACAGTATTTGCACGAGATACAGGTACGTGCATCGATATGCACTAAACCATCTTTGGTTTGAAAAGAGGCGTGCGTTGGACAAACATCGACACAAGGAGCATGTTCACACATTACACATGCAACCCTTGAAAATCGCATACGAAGGTCTGGAAAACTCCCCTGTGTCTCAACCCGCACTTGAAGCCTAAAAAAATGCTCAGGCACACCGTTTTCCACACGACACGCGACATTACAAGCTTGACAGCCGATGCAAAGATTTTCGTCGTAAATGAGGCGGTATTGTTTATCCATTTATCGCCCCTATTTTTAAGATTTTTACACCCACATTGGTGACCATCGCACCGCAAATAGGCGCTACATGTAAAGGAAGCAGTTTTGAGGGATTAATACCTTTTCCGTGCGCTCGCGTGAGGCGCAACGAATCGGTTCCAAAACCCATGTACGCAAAAAGCGTATCAGGACGAATCCCCTCCGTGATAAAGACTTTTGTTTTGAGTTTATCCACACCGTTTTGAAGGTAGCAACTCTCACCTTCTCTTAAACCATGCGCTTTGGCAGTACTTGGATGCATCCATACGGGGTTTTCAGACATAAGCATATGAAGATAAGGCACATTGTGCGTGTGTCCATTGGTATGTACCGCACTCTTTCCGCTGGTAAAAACATACGGATACCCCTCGCTCACATCCATATCCACAAAGCGTGGTACGCCATAACCTGCAAAAGCTTCTTCGACCATCTTAGAAAAAATCTCTATTTTACCACTAGGTGTTGAGAGTTTCTTAAGAACACCACCAAAATAACCCTCATCATCTCTTTCACGTTTTACTTGAGGAAATTTTTCACAAAAATCATTGACAAAATCTTTTTCCAAACACAACAGTTCAGGTATGGGGGAGCGAACAATGCCTTTGCTCCAAAGCTCCTCTATCAAAGCACTTTCGCCTTTGGCTTGCGCTACTCTAAAGTTCTCCATACTCTTCCACGCGTAACCCTCATCACACTTTACATGTAATGCCAATTGGCGAAACAACTCGGCATGGCTAAGTGTTCCTCCTATGGGTTCTACCACACGTGAACGCATCGTATACATTGGGCTTTTATCGGATATCTCTACGATGCCCTCATCTCGTTCCAAATAGGTCGCTTCAGGGAAAATAACATCTGCCATCATCGCCGTTTCACTGGCATAAATATCATTGACAACAATCAGTTCCAAGTGACTTAGGGCTTCTTTCATCTTTTGAGGGTGTGCGACACTCATCAAAGGATTATGGCGTGTCATCACCCATCCTTTGATAGGATAGGGTTTTTGTTCCAAAATGGCATCAGGAATGGCTTGCAATACTCCATGCTTAGAAGAGATGAAACGGTGCGCCCCCGCTTCGCCTGCACCATCGATACGAGGAATGTTGGGTGCTTTTGTTTTAAACGGAACGTCCAAGGCTAAAGCAACGTCACTGCCTACAAACGTGTTAATCCATTTGGCATCTTTGACAAAATAGATACCGCCTTCTTTTTCAACATTGCCCATTAAAACATTGGCGATTAAGATGGCTCGGGTACGTTGGTACTCCGCCTTTGTCGTTGTTGCCTTATGCCCCCAATCAATAATACACGCAGGTGCGGCACGGTAAAGCTCATCGGCAATGCGTTCAACCACCTCAGCCTCAATACCCGTAAACTGTTTTTGCCACAAAGGCGTTGTCTCTTTGATAGAACGTACCAGATGTTCAAAGCCTATCGTGTACTTTTTGACAAACTCACGGTCATACTTGCCATCGCGTATCCACACATGCAACAAGCTTAAAACAAAGGCTAAATCGCTTCCCGCTTTGATAGGATGCCACTCGTGCGCTTTACCTGCAACAACGGAGAAACGAGGGTCTAACACGACTAATTTTTTATGAGGAGTGTTGGCAAACTGTGCGAGTGGTTTGGTAAGGGCGATATCAATGCCCTCAAATAAATTATGCCCAAAATTTAAAATATACTTAGCATTGGCGTAATCACGGTTTAGCTCATCACCAAAGGTATGTTCACTGGCTGTTTTAATTGCTATCGGACAAGAACTCCAATGCGAGAAGGTGTTGGGAGAGCCAAAGGCATAAGCAAAATGACGAAGGTGTTCAAACGATTCACCTGTTTTTGAAGAAAAGAGAATGCTTTGCGCCCCATACTGCGCTTTGAGTGCATTCATCTTCTTAGCAACAAAGGCTATCGCTTCTTCATAGCTTACTTCCCGCCAGCGGTTTTCCCCTCGTTTTCCCACACGCACAAGAGGTTTGATAAGGCGTTCTTTATCGTAGAGCTGAGAAGCTCCCGCAATACCTCTCGCACACAAGGACGTTCCCATCATCGGTGCAAAGACATTGCCTTCTAAAAAAGTGACCTTCCCATCGATGACACGGGCTTTCATAAGGCACCTACTTGAGCACATTTCACATACGGTATTGACCCATTTGTCTGAGCCTTTAAGCGCATATTCCCCTAAAGCTTCCAAACGTCCTGGCAAACACAGTGCAGATGTTGCGCTTAAAGAAGCGAGTTTTAAAAAGTCTCTTCTAGCCTTGTTCGTATCCACAGATTGACTCTCTTGTTGTTTTAGATATTGTAGTCTGATTTTACTTTAAAGTTCGATAATAAGGCTGTTTTTCTAAAAAAATGATGGCATGAAACGCTTTACATGTAAAGACGGTTTGCG
The DNA here is from genome assembly GCA_018058685.1 of Sulfurospirillum sp. Lineage (GTDB taxonomy): Bacteria > Campylobacterota > Campylobacteria > Campylobacterales > Sulfurospirillaceae > Sulfurospirillum. Next base: position 6,392 of record JAGOZL010000047.1, on the reverse strand, counting down.
ATAAAAGAAGAAGAGAGTAAGCCTTTTAAAAAAAGGCTTACTCATGAAGATTATCCAACGAAGGTTTGACCTGCGTAGAGAATGTAAAGGCGTAAGAAAACAACACCGATGAGCACCACCAGTGAGTTGAGTAAGATGTATCCCACGCGGTATGCATGGTGTTTGAGTGCTGTAACAGCAATCAATAAAGGTGTCGCAATACCCACACCAATCACGCCAACCCAAAAGACCCATGCCCACACACCTGTGGTGAGTGCTTGAATCGCTACAAATGCTTTATCGCCACCTTGGAAATACATGCCCACAAAAAGAGCAAACAAAAGGAGCAATTCCATAGGAACGACACGTAGGTCAAGCTCTAAAAGATACTTTGCATTTTTCTCATTGACCTCTGATTTGAAGAACAAGAGTCCAAAGAGAATCGATGCCGCTACGCCTGAAGAAAGACCAGAGGCAAGGAAAAGAATCGGTAACAATGGTGTATTAAAGAGCGGGTAACTGTACATCGCTGAGAGTAAAAAGCCTGTATAGATACCGATGATAACAGCAAACAAGAAAAGTGTACGCTCTAACCACGCTGGGTTGTCGCCAATACTGTCAATGATGCCTTTAAACGGTTTTAAAAGCCCAGCAAACGGACCTGTTTCAAACAACCATGGTTTAAATTTAATCGCCGCATAGATGAAACTCAGCGGTGTATAGACAAAAAGCCCCAAAACACCCAGTGTCATCACCGAAGCAAAGTTATAATGAATCAACAATTTCCAAAACATCAAAGGACGTGTTAAGTCAAAAATCAATAAAAACAGACCCAAACAAATCGTTATTGGAGCCAAAAGTGCTCCTGCTTTGATTAAGCCATCCCAAGGCGCTTTGTTATTTCCCTCAATCCACTTTACCATCAAAGAGGTCATCGCAGCCCCCGCGGAGAGCCCTGCTAAGAAAAGATAGACCGCAATCGGCCAATGCCATACTACTGTTGAATATTGCTCCATTGAGCCCCATAGCTGATTCATGACTCGATTCCTCCTCTTCTATTAGGTACGATAAAGAGTTTTGGATTGGTTCCTAAAGACTCTTTATTTCGCATGGTTACTTTGGTTGAAAGCACTTTATTGAGTGCACTTTTTGGATCATTCAAATCTCCAAAGATGAGTGCATCGGTTGGACACACGGTGACACATGCTGGTTCTTCACCGCGTCCTAGCCTTGTTTCTTTACAAAAATCACACTTACCTGGAGCTTTGGTTACAGGGTCAACATAACGTGCTTGGTAAGGGCACGCTGCGACACAGTATAAACATCCTACACACAAGTCCACATCCACGCTCACGATGCCATTTTCATCATTGTACGATGCTTTCGTTGGACAGACTGAAACACACGGTGTGTTTTCGCACTGAACACAGGATTGTCTGTGATAGGTAAATTTTAATGTTCCATTAGGAAGTTTTTCTGGCCCTTGAATGTGTACTTGTAAACGGTACACGCTATCAGCCACTTTATTTTCTGCTCGACACGCAATACTACACGCCTGACAACCGATACAAAGGTTGTCATCATGAATCATTCCATATTTTTTTGGCATCTTTTTCCCCTTACGCTTTTCTTACTTTAACACCGCTAGTATGAAGGTTCATACCAACAACGGGTGAAGTAAAGTGTGGTAACAGTGATCCACTATTGACCCCTTTGCCATAGGCTCTTTTTAAACCTTTAGAGACATGTCCAAATCCAAAGTACGCAAACACCGTATCTTTTCGGATACCCTCTGTTAAAAGTGCCTCACCGATTTGCTTACCGTATTTGTTTGAAAGCTCTATCTTATCGCCATTTTTGATACCACTTTTTCCAGCAGTCTCTGGGTGAATCCACACAGCATTGGTCGGCATTGCGTTATTAAGCCATGCGATATTGTGCGTATGTCCATTGGTATGAAGAGCTGTTTTCCCTTGAATAAAGAAAAGTTCATCGTCTTCTTTCATCTTGATAGGTTTAAACGAAATCGACCCACGACCTGCAATTTTTTCGAGTTTGGCATCAAAAAGCTGTATCTTTTTACTTGGTGTTTTAAGCTCAAAGAACGGCGCATCGATGTAACCTTCTTCAGTGACAAGGGCTTGCGCTGCAGGGTATTTTTTCACAAAGTCCGCCACACTCTTTTTATCTCTTAACATCAACGGAACACCCGCACTTGCCAATCCATTCTTTTTCAGCTCTGCCATCAATTCAGGGAAATCTGCCGCTTGCGCCATACGGAAATCATCCATATCTTTGTACGGGAAGTATTCGCCAAAGCCCATCTTTGTCGCTAACTCTTTAAAGACCATCCAGTAAGGTTTGGTATCACCGATTGGCTCAACCACTTTTTGTCGCACAGAGTAGCTTGGATTTTTTCCGCCTCCTGCGATAAATTGCTCGTCACGCTCTAGATAGGTTGACTCTGGTAAAACGATGTCCGCAAACCATGCGGTATCTGACATATAAATATCCATCACCGCTACAAAATCTAGTTTTTTCAACGCTTGAACAACTTTGTCTGTATTGGTCATGGTCATCACTGGATTAGAACGTGTCATGACCCAACCACGTAGTTGATACGGAGTTGCATCAAGAGTAGCATCTAGAATCTTTTGATAAATTCCACGCTTTTTAGAGATATAGCTAAACTCACTATCGGGTAAATCAATACCGTCGATGCGTTTAAATTCAGATTTTTTAAACTCAGGCACTTTAAACTTTTTAAACTCAGGGGCGACTTTTTCACCGGCGAGTTTGTTGTACATCGAAGCACCCTTGTTGAAATAAAAACCACCTGGTTTTTCGATATTGCCAATGAGAACGTTTGCGATAACAATGGCACGACGAAGCTCGATTTCTTCTGGCGTATACGTCACTCTATGACCATAGTCTATCATCGCAGCAGGTGCAGCTTTAGCGTACTCTAAAGCAATGCGTTTAATATCTTTTGCGCTGATATCACACTCTTTCGCCGCCCATTCAGGGGTGTAGCTTGCAACAGATGCTTTAAGTTCTTCAAAGCCTTCGCAGTACTTTTCAACAAACTTTTTATCGTAGAGATTTTCGGTAATTAAAACGTTAATCAATGCTAATACAAACGCAACATCACCTCCTGGACGTACCGGATGCCACTCGGTTGCTTTGGAAGAAAGAACCGAATAACGTGGGTCAAGCGAAATAAGCTTACAGCCATTTTCCACCGCTTCGCTAATCGCTCGTGCGTAAGAGATAACGATACCCTCATAGACATTGTGTCCAAGGTTTATCATGTACTTACATTTTCCAAAATCACGGCTCACGCCACTTGTTCCAAAAACGGTTTCAAGTGCAATACCATAGGCGAGTGGACAGATCGTTCCGTGGTCAAAGGTGTTTGGACTTCCAAAACCCCCTGCAAAATTGACCAGATAGTCGGTTTCCCAGCCACCCTTGGCTGAAAACGCAACCGTATGAGCGCCGTATTTTTCTTTGATACCATTTAGCTTTGTAGCGATGAAAGTGTATGCTTCGTCCCAACTGACCTCTTTCCACTTTCCTTCACCCCGCTCACCCACACGCATCAAAGGCTTAACGATACGTTGTGGATCATACAGTTGATTAAACCCTGAACCACCACGGGCACACACACGACCGCCCGTACTTTTGGATTTTGGGTTACCGCGAATGAACACACCCTCTTTGTTTTCAACACGCGCTTCAATAGGACAGCGGGTACTGCACATTTCACAGACACTTGCGGTAAACTGAGCGCTCCCTTTGAGAGCCTTTTTCTCAGGTTCAAGCGCACCTAATAAACCAGGAACACTTGACATACCTGCAACTGCAGCTGCCGAGGAAGAGAGCTTTAGAAAACCTCTTCGATTAAGCATTTGAGTCATCTTTCATCCTTTATATAAGATTTCATGGTGCAATCTTAATAAAGCTATGTAAATTTTATGTAAATTTTAAAGACGAATTTTAATTGCTATATTTTTGAATGATTTTAGTATACATTCTACAATGAAGAAGTTTTTAAATTTTATTTGACGAATAAATATACTTATTTTAAATGCTAAATCTCTAAAAAAATTTTATAAAAAAGAAATTGATTAGCTACTCAAAAGAAAGCTAACCAATTTCTTAGGAAATAGCTTAAAATATATATTTTAAATTTAAACCTAATATTTCATACTCATAGTCAGGGATATTTGAAGAAACCATATTGTAGTTTTTATATTCTACCGCTACTGCTACTGATTGTGTCACTGGATATTCTACTCCTGCACCATAACCAAACCCATAAGCTGTATCACCATTAGTTGATTGACCTTTCCCAGCAACAATGCTATAAGCATTCAATTTATCCCAAACATTATAACCTAGTTTAAAATCTACGCCATACCCATACAGTGAACCTCGTCGAGGGCTTGCATATTCAACATCGAAAGAGACAGCTGTAAAAATTTTATTATCAAAAGTCTTGCTAATTCCATATCCCATATTATAAGCAGTTTTATTTTCACTATCGATATAAGAAGATGATATGCCTATGTGAATATCTGTTGCATAATCTTTTGCATTAACACCCATAGCTAAACTGGAAATTAAAAAAATTCCACTTAAGAATTTATTTTTCATTAAAATAACCCTCACGTCTTATTGTAAGCCTTAATTTATTAAAATAAAAAAGAGTAAAATATATTACATCTCTTATTCTATTGCTTTAATAATGTTTTTTGATACTAGTAATTGCTTAGAATTATCATCCACGGGGACATAACCTTTTTCAATTAATGCAGTCAGACTACTTTTATTATAAAAAAAAGATAACACTATATTGCCTAATCCACTTGTTAAAATAAATACTATGAAATATATAAAAAACCATTTAATATCATTTCTCAATAAAGGTACAAATGCTCCAAATATAAGTCCTGTCCAAGAATATAAAAAAGGTACTACTTTTGTTTTTTTTAAAGATGGATGTTGTAAAACTACTTTTTGTTGTCTAAAATGAAAGATTAATGGCAATAAAATAAAGCTCATAACCAAAAGAGGCAATAAAGCCACAAACAAAGGATTGAGTGATTCCATCTAAATTTTCTCCTAATATTATAAATTTTGCTAATTTGTTTTTATAAAACAATGACTACTAAATGATATTTTTATATGAAGTAGTCATTGTAGAGGTAACTATAAAATTCTAATTTATAGTGGTAATATACCCTTCAGTAAATACATTATTTTTTACAGTGGATTCAATCTGTCTTGCTATATCCCCAAAAGCTATAATGCTATATCTATAATCCAATACGCCTAATGATTTAGGGAAAGCATGTGCCCTCACTAAAACTGATGCAATACGATTGTTTTTATCATATTCAACGAAAGCTACATCTATATCTCCTCTTGAGGGATAATTTGTAATATCCCACGGCATAGGTATTACTTTAACAAGAGCTAAATTTACAGATTTTTTATACATTTTAACGATACTGCCTCTTTGTTTTGCACTCTCAATAAAAACTGCTGAAATTTCATCATTCGAAGCATCATACCTTGAATTATAAGCGCTAATTGCCACATCAATTGATTGGTCTGTACCACCTTTTTCGCCTGAAATATATTGCTGAATTACAATACGATTTTCTATATAATCTACCGAATACTTTTTATCTTTCAATTTTTCCATTACATTTTTTGTAGCTCCAGCATATAAAGAAGCTTGAACAATCTGCTCAGGTGTTTTTGGTTGAGGTAAAGCACAACCAGCTAAAAAGAGAATAACCAACAAAAAATACATTGACTTAATCAAATTACGAAATAGAAACATACACACTCCTTATTCTTCAAAATGACCAAATTATATTTATTTTGACCTTAAATTAACTTTACAATATGACCTAAAAGTTTCAAAATGACTAAAGGAAATGGTGTGGAAGTATGGGAAAAGATTAATTATCTTTTGACAGAAAAAAAAATCTCTAAAAAAGAGTTTGCCGATAGACTCGTTGCTCTTACCCCAAAACTTAAGCGCACTGATGAAGCTCCATCAAGTCAAACAATCTTAGGCTATTTATATGGTAAACGAGAAATCAAAGTCGAACTCATCCCCTACATCGCAGAAGTCTTAGGTGTGAGTGAACAAGACTTATTTACCTTTGATTTGGAGTATGCGCAAAATTATAATTATAAGCAGTCAAAAGAAGTGAGAGAAATTTTGGAGCTTTTACCTTATGCGCCTGTAAGTGTGGTGGTACATATCAAAGAGCAGTTACAGAAGTATAAAAAATTGTATGATGAAAGTACGAAAAGTTTTTAATGTGTACCCATCGTTAGTTTTACATTTGAAAAAACTGCATCTACATTATCATCAAGTTTTAGAACATGCA
>JAGOZL010000046.1 GCA_018058685.1 Sulfurospirillum sp. | reverse complement strand
ACGACGTTTCCACTTGAGCCGATGATGACTAAAAACTGGCAGTCATCCATCGCTTCATAGAGGTGTTCGTACATCGGTGCGGCTTCGCCAAAAAAAACGATATCAGGACGAAAAGAGCCGTTACATTTTTTACATGTAAGTGTTCTGTCTTGTTTTGTATAACCAATAAGCTCAGTTTGACCACACTTCTCACAACGAAGACGGGGTAAAAAGCCGTGTAAGTGTAAAACGTCTTTGCAGCCTGCTCGCTCGAACAAATCGTCCACGTTTTGGGTGATGATGGCGATGTCATTTGGGTAGCGTTCTTGAAGTTTAGCAAGGGCGTAGTGCGCGGTATTGGGTGTGACGGAGCGTAGTTGCTCACGTCTGGCATCGTAAAATGCTAGAGTGTTTTCACGGTTCCAGCTTAAACACCCTGCCTGACAAATTTCTTCGATGCGGTATTTTTCCCAAAGCCCATCTGCATCACGAAAGGTGGAAAGACCACTTTCCGCACTGATGCCTGCTCCTGAAAAAATAACCACTTTTGCCATCATCTGCCTTTAAAAGGTAGCAAGAAATGTTTTGATCGCATGATTAGCTTGCGTTGGGTTTTCGATAACGCTCATGTGTCCGCTGTTGCTGATGAGAGAAAATGTTGCGTTTTTTATCTGTTTTGCCATCTCTTTCATCACAGAAGGGGGTGTTATCGTGTCGTGTTCACCACACAGTAGCAAGGTTGGCAGGGCTATCTTGCTTAAGTACTCGGTGGTGTCGGTGCGACTAATCATCGCAAAAATTGAGCCTTTCACACCGATAGAATTAAACGATGTGGATTTGGCGATACGTTTTTTGAGCGCTTCTTTTTGCTCTTTTTTATACCACTCGCCATAACAATTGGTGACAAAACTTTTGGTAAATGTGGTAAGTCCTTGCGCATTGATACGTCGAATGACATCAGCACGCTTAAGTTTTCCCTCGTTAGAATCCGCCTTAGAAGTCGTGTCACACAAAATAAGCGCTGAAAATTTCTCTTCCATGCGCTCTATCGCTCGCAAGGCGATGTAGCCGCCCATGGAAAAACCACATAAGATGGGATTTTCTAGCCGCAACTCACGAAGAAGCATCTCCAAGTCATCGACAAATGACTCCATTGTAAATTGCCCATCTCCCACGCATGAGTCCCCAAGACCTTTAACATCATAAGCAACGCAGTAAAAATCTTCACTAAACGCTTCAATCTGCGCTTGCCACATCGTATGGTCATACGGAAAGCCATGGATAAAAATAATGGCTTTTTTCTTTTGATTGCCTTCTAGTAAAACCGATAATCCACCGACTGTTTTTTTCATATTTTATCCTTTGTATAAGGGCATTATACATCAGACATTAAAATATAACGCCTCCTTGTGGTGCATCACGATAGCAGTAGTACTTTGTTCGGGGTGAATTTGGAACGTTTCACTTAAGTTTATACCAAATTCTTCAGGTTTGAGTAAATCAAAAATGATTTTGGTATCTTCTAAATTTGGACATGCAGGATAACCAAACGAATAACGACATCCGTGGTAGCGTTTCATCTGCACATCACGCAAACTATGCCCTTCATGCTCGGCGATGCCAAGGTCTAGGCGTATCTGTTTATGCACGATTTCCGCTAAGGCTTCGGCTAATTCTACACCTAATCCATGCACGAAAAAGTACTCGGTAAAATTGCCCGCATCGTACAACTCTTTTTCATACGCTGAAAACTTCGCACCCGCACTTACACACGTTAAAGCCAAAACATCGTGTCGCTCTGAATGGATAAAATCACTCAAACAACGGTGAGGCACTCTGTTTTGACGTGGAAAATCAAAGACCTTAATCGCCCGTTTAGCAACCACGTCAATGCTCTCACGATTGACTTGAGCTTCACTAAAGTAACCTTCACTCTCATCAAAAAGATAGAGCTCATTTTCACGTGAACGTGCAGGGTAGTAACCGTAAATGAGTGTCGGCTCAAACAACCCTAACCTCTCGATGTCTGCTTTCACCCTCTCATAAGTGGGATACAACACTTCCTCTAATTGCTTTTGCTTCTCTTCTTTGCTTTGCCCTTTACCGCTGTAACCCCAACGCTGTGCAAAAAGGATTTTGTGATTTATCCACGAGTAAGCCAACTCTTTGACATCGGTTTTAAGCACACGTCTACCCCAAAAAGGTGGTGTTGGGATTTTGATGGTGCGGCTTGGCATTTTAAGCTCAGCAAACGGCGGGATTTCTTTTGTCTCTTTATTGGCTTTCATCACCGCATTTTCTAAGACTTTACGCCCAAAGTCGGTATCGTAATTTTTCGCTTCGATGCGGCTCATCGCCGTTATGCCCTCAAAGGCATCTTTACAGTAAAAAATAGGTCCGTCATAAATCGGACGACAAAAATCTTCCACAAAATTATCGGTGAGCGCCGCACCGCCTAAAATAACAGGAATATTAATGCCCATTTTTTGCATTGCTTCTAGGTTTTCTTTCATCACGTTGGTCGACTTCACCAAAAGCCCGCTCATACCAATAGCATCTGCATTATGCTCTTTGAGCGCTTCTAAGAATTGTTCCAAATCTGCTTTGATGCCAATATTGATGACCTTAAAACCGTTGTTGCTAAGGATAATATCCACAAGATTTTTACCTACATCATGCACATCGCCTTTGACGGTTCCAATGATGAGTGTGGTGGTGGTGTTCTTTTCCGTTTTTGGAAGGTAAGGTTGCAAATAATCCACCGCGGCTTTCATCACTTCCGCCGATTGGAGGACAAACGGTAGTTGCATTTTCCCACTGCCGAAAAGCTCACCGACGACTTTCATCGCATCGATTAAAATCTCATTGACGATGATTTCTGCGGCTATCTCATCTTTAGCGGTAGGCAAGAGAGCAAGCATGCGCTCTTTATCACCATCAATGAGAAGGGTCGATATTTTTTCTTTGGTGCTCATCGCAAGGTATGCGACGTCACTCTCGTCTTTATTTTCAACCACACCCTCAAAATGCGAAATAAATTTAAAAAGTGGGTCACCCTCTTCTCGGCGATTAAAGAGTAAGTCTTCACACACTTTTTTATCAATATTGCTGATTTTGTGCATCGGAAGCGTGTTTTTAACATTCACAATCGCCATACTAAGCCCCGCTTCGACACAATGGTGTAAAAAGACAGAATTTAGGTATTCACGCGCATGTTTTGCCAAGCCAAACGAGATGTTTGAAACACCAAGAACAAACCCAACTTCAGGATGCAACGCGTGAAATTCACGAATCGCCTCGATGGTCTCAATCGCCGCTGTGTGGTACTCAGTATCGCCACTGCCCACGGTAAACGTAAGCAAGTCAAACACCAAATCTTCGGGATGAATGCCATGTTTCTCTGTCGCTAAAGTATAAATGCGCTCTGCAATTGCCACTTTTTGTTCTTTGCTCTTTGCCATACCCACTTCATCGATGGTCAGACACACGAGTGCCGCACCAAAGCGTTTGGCTAAAGAGCAGACTTTATCGAACTTTTCGATGCCATCTTCTAGGTTCACGGAGTTGATGATGGGCTTTCCACCAATAAGTTTGAGGGCAACTTCAAGGGCTGGTACTTGGGTGGTATCTGGCATGAGTGGCAAAAGAATCTTTTGCACATAGCGCCCCATCACCTCTTTGGTATCTTTGTGCTCATCACGTCCTGCAAAACCAACACTCACATCGATGCCATGAGCCCCACTTCTGACTTGTTGTTGCGCAACACTCAGCGTACCATCGTAGTCTTCGGCAAGGAGCAATTCACGAAAGGCTTTAGAACCTGTGGCGTTGCTTCGCTCACCAATGAGAAACGGTGCTGGGTCTTGTTTTAAAGCTCTTGTCTCAAACAATGAAGCAATACTTCGAGGCATCTCACCTTTGGGTGCAAGAGGCTTTTTACCTTCAACACGCTTGGAAAGCTCTAAAATATGCTGAGGTGTTGTGCCACAGCATCCTCCAAGGATGGCAACACCCGCAATTTCAATGAATTTTTCTTGAAGTTCAGCAAATTCACGCGGTCCCATCGGGTAAAAGGTGTAACCACCACGGTTTTGAGGAAGCCCTGCATTGGCATGCACACTAATGGGTTTACCCCAAACGGAACTCAGCGTTTTAACATGCTTTTCAACCTGCTCAGGGCCAGTGCCACAGTTAAAGCCAAGGCTTAAAATATCAAAGGGTTCTAAAATCGTCGCAATCGTGGTTGCGTCGGTTCCAATGAGCATCGTACCACTAAGCTCTATCGTCACGGAAACCATGATGGGAAGCTTTACATGTAAAGTATTTTGAGCGTCTGTTATGGCATGCAAAGCGGCTTTGATTTGAAGCGGATCTTGCGCCGTTTCGATAAGAAAAAGATCTGCCCCACCTTCAATCGCACCGCGTGCCGCCTCTTTATAGCCTTCAAACATCTCATCGTAACCAATATGCCCTAAGGATGGTAGTTTCGTACCAGGGCCAAAAGCAGCGGCACAAAAGCGTGGTTTTTGCTCTGTTGAAAACTCCAAACACGCCTCTTTGACGATAGCCACACCAGCTCTAGCTAGCTCATACGTCCTCTCACCGATACCATAATCGTCTAAAACCCACGGCAATGCGCCAAAGGTATTGGTTTTAATAATATCCGCCCCTGAGAGCAAATAGCCACGGTGGATTTTCGAAATTTCATCGCGTGCGCTGACATTGAGTAGCTCGTTGCACCCTTCTTTCCCTTCCCACTGTTCAGGGGTGATTTTAAGTGCTTGAATCTGTGTGCCCATCGCACCATCGATGACTAAAATTTTCTCTTTGATAAGTTCTTGAAGTGTTGCCAAATGAAAGTCCTAATGTGTTATAACCTATCTATATGGTATCAAAAGTTTGGTAAGGTGAGTATAAAAGGCTATTTGAGAGGATAAAGAGGTCTTTTTGACCTCTTTATCGTTTTTACATGTAATGTTTAAGGGTTAACCGTAGATTTATAAACGGCTTTGCCATTTTTTATCTCTTTAATAACCGCTGAACGGGTTGCATTGCCATTTTTGTCGATAGAGATAAAACCTGAAACCCCTTCAAAATTCGTTGTTTTTTTAATCTCATTATTGATACATACCGTATCTTCTGCATTGGCACAACGATTGATAGCATCGACTAAAACATTGTACGTATCAGCACCAAGTGTCACAAACGAATTGACCTCTTTCTTACCCGTTTTTTTCTCATACGCTGCTATAAAGTCTTTAGAACGCTGCGTTGGGGGAGCATTATGGTCAAAAAAGTCTGTAAACATATGCCCTTCAACCGAATCACCACCCAGTTCCACAAAGGTTGGATTAGCAACGCTATCACCTGATAAAAAGGGTTTGTTGAGTCCTATTTGCTTTGATTGTCGCGTAATCATTGAGGCCTCACCGTGATAAATTGGCAAGAAAATCATATCAGGATTGAGCGCTTTAACCTGAGAAACAACTGCTTTAAAATCTTTATCGCCTGAACTGACTTTGATTTCTTTTAACACCTTGCCGCCATTTTTAACAAATGCCTCACTAAACGCTTTAGAAAGCCCTAAAGAATACACTTGCGCTTGATCGGTTAACACAACAGCTGTTTTAAATTTCAAATCACGCGTTGCGTAGTTGGCAACGACAGAGCCTTGAAAAGAGTCTGTAAAACAGACACGATTTCCATAGGTTCGATTTTCGGTGAGTCTATCATTGGTTGCAACAGGAGCGATAACGGGAATCTGTTTTTTATCAGCAATTGCAATAATCTGAGCGGTATTTGTACTCGTAATAGCACCTAGTATTCCCACAACTTTATCCGAGGTGATTAAGCGTGTGGTTGCTGTCGCTGATTCGACTTTGTCACCTTTATTATCGACTAAAACAAGTTTGAGTGTGTCACCATTTTTAAGTTTGGGTTGCAAAGAATGCGCCAGCTCGATTCCTTCGAAGGTTGTTTGACCGTATGAGGCCAATGCGCCACTCATAGGCATCACCACACCCACCGAAATCTCTTTGGCATATGAGAATGTTACTAAAAGACTAGCAACGCTGAGGGATGTTAAAATGGAACGCATGAAATACTCCTAAAGTTTGAATAGGTGAAATTCTAGCAGAAGTGAATCATAATGTCAAGTAAGTTGATATATTTAATAGTGTATAAAAGAGGCGGGGTTGTTTCCGCCTCTTTTATTTAATGGTGTGCGTTTTCAGCAACATTGAGCGCTTGAGAAACATCGACAATGATTTGTAGTTTTTGGATAATCTCTTCCATCGCACGACTTTCCTCTTTTGCCGCGATACTGATGCGTTCTACTTCACTTTGTGTACGAATAATCTCATCAACCGTTCGCTGAAGTGCAGGAACGATTTGATTGACCACTTTTTGAACATCTTGAATGGAAATACGAATATTATCGGTTGATTTGTTACTTTGGTCGGAGAGTTTGCGCACTTCACTCGCCACAACAGCAAATCCACGCCCATGATCTCCTGCACGCGCAGCTTCAATGGTAGCATTGAGGGCTAAAAGATTGGTTTCGCTGGCGATGTATTTAATGGCTGTCGTGATGTTTCCAATTTGGTCAACTGCATTGGTGAGTTCTTGCGCCATTGTGTTGGTGACTTGAACATTTTTAACTTCTGCGGCTAACTTTCCATTGACCACAACAATCGTATTGGCAGTATCTTCGATGGATTTAGAAGCATTTTGTGTGATGAGGGAAATCTCTTTGGTTTGTTCTGCCAATTTTTTAGAGATATCGCGCGCTTCTTGCAAAGCTTTATCATTGTTGATAGCCGTGACCACTTGCGCAAGTCCACTCACACTCTCAGCCGTCGCAGTTCTTGGAGGACTAGGAATGACAACAACATCAGAACGTAAAGAGTTATTGTATTTGGTATAAAGTGCTTTTCCTGATGAGACGAAACCATCGGTTCCAATAATGTATTTTGCCTGAGAAAGTGCTTCTTTGGTTTCACTCTCACTGCACTCATCAAACGGAACAATTCTATAACTGACATGCTCTAGTTTATAAAATTTAAGAAATTTGAGCATCACATTGGCACCTGAAGCGCTGTTATTAAAAATAACAATCTCTTCACCACTAGGGATGCGACTCACCGCAACAAAAAAATCAGTCGGGGGCACAAACTCCACAGAAATAACTTTTTCTTTACCATACTTTTTTACCATTTCATCATAACGATTGGCAAAACAGACAATAAGGTCAAAGTTATTAGCATTGAAGTTTTGATAGTTGGCTAATGTAGCTTTTTCATAAATTGCAGTGTGGGAGAGTGTGGCATCGACTAAAGAGACAAGCTCTTGTGTGGTTGCCTCATTGGCTCCGATAAGAAGTAAATTAACGCTCATGTGCTTCCTTTTTTAACGTGGAATCAAGTGCTACATGTTAGAAGATTGCTTCTGATGTTTTTCATCAAGCAATTTTTAACTAAATATTATAAATAAAAAGGTGGGACAAAAAAAGGACTAAATTGTGTAATGATTTATTTTAAATGATAGTATAATCGAACAAGATATTTTTTGATGGGAGCGTGTTAATGTTTGATATTCAAAATTATACCAGTTTTGTAATGGCTATTTTGCTTTTTCAGCTTATTCCAGGTGCGGGAACCATTGCGATTTTAAATGCCACAGCACGCAATGGAATCGGTGCAGGAATGGGTGCTGTGATGGGAACTTTATTGGGTGATTTTCTCTTTATGATAGCTGCCCTTGCAGGACTAGCAACGTTGATGCAACAAAATCCTTTTCTTTTTGAACTTTTGCAATACTTTGGAGCAGGCTATTTGTGTTGGTTAGGTATTGGACTTATACGTACCCATGTTGAACATCGCCATACAAATGAACCACACCAATCAGGCTGGACCTATTTTCGACAAGCATGTGCAGTTAGCTTAACCAACCCAAAGGTGATGCTCTTTTTTGTCGCTTTTTTCCCTCTGTTTTTAGCACCTCATGCAACGCATGGTACGCTCGTTGCTATGGTATTACATGTCAGTATTTTAAGCTTTCTTTATCAAACAGGCTTGGTTCTTTTAGGCAATGGGATTGCAAAAAAAATGAAAACGTTTCCTTCTGCTCGAAAATGGGCTATCAAACTTGCAGGCATTGCATTGATTGGTTTTGGCATCAAATTAGCTTTTAGCTCAAAGTAAGCCCTCATGCCATTTGCTCATCTTAGCGTTACCCTTTTATTGGTCATTATTTGGGGGCTTAACTTTGTCATTATTCAAGTGGCATTGCAAGAGATTCCTCCTATCATGCTGACGTTTTTACGCTTTTTCTTTGCTGCTTTTCCTGCGGTCTTTTTTATCAAACCTCCTAAGACTTCATGGAAAATGCTCCTTTACTACTCCTTAACCCTTATTGTGCTTGATTTTTGTTTTTTATTTACAGGGATGTATATTGGGGTAAGTGCTGGGATGGCATCGTTGACACTTCAAACGCAAGTTTTTTTCACAGCGATTTTAGCGATGGTTTTTTTAAAAGAGCGTATGAGCAAAGCACAAATTCTTGGCTCAAGTATCGCTTTTTTGGGTATTGTGTATGTTGGGTTTCACACAGGAGGCGATGTCAATCTGACAGGGCTCATTCTTGTTGAACTTGCCGCACTTTCATGGGCGATAGGCAATTTGGTTTCTAAAAAAATCGGACGTGTCGATATGCTCTCGTTAGTGACATGGGGAAGTCTACTCTCTTTACCGTTTTTATTAGCACTTTCATTTACTTTGGAGTCTCATTTATGGAGTGTGCAAAGTCTTCTTAACATCTCAGGCAAAAGCATTGGTGCCATTGCGTATCTGGTCTATCCTGTCACACTTTTTGGCTTTGCCATTTGGAGCTGGTTACTCAGTCGTCACCCTGCAACAACGGTAGCACCTTTTACCTTACTCATCCCTATCGTTGGGTTTAGCTCCTCCGCACTTTTACTAGGAGAAAGCCTTCCTTTATGGAAAATCATAGCCGCTATACTGGTCATCAGTGGACTTATTATCAATCTTTACGGAGGATTTCTCTTTCAAAAAATTATCCTTACATGTAAAAAGAGTTAAGTATCATTTTTCTTTGATTTTTAGAAGCATTTCTTTATTTAATGCAGCTTTTTCTTCCGAAGCATCTAAGAAAAGAGTTGCATTTAAATCTGAAAAAGTAATGGTTGTGTTTTGATGAAAATTACTGATACTCAACTCAGAACCAAGCTTTCCATACGCCAAACACCACTTGCCTTTAGCATTAATTTTTTCATCTAACACAAAAAGGCGTGAGCATTTGTCAACCCATAAAAAAGGCTCGTCGTAAACAAAATCATGTAAATAACCAAACAATTTTGTGGTTTCAAAAAATTTGAGTTTCACTTCAAAGAAAGGGCTTACCTCAAGATTGTCGCTTAAGCGTAAAAGAATAGGAAGGCTATAGCCCGTTTTTCCAAGCTTCATCATCTGTTTTTTTGTATCAATCACCACATCGTCTTCAATTTTAGGAAACTCCCAAAAACGGGCGATATCTTTGTGCCATGCACTTAGGAGTTTATCAACATTGTCAAATTCTTCCACTAAACTCTTCTCTTCTAAAAGAAGATTTCGTCCTAAACCCATTTTGGCATCATAGCCCAAAAAAGGCAATAACGTCGCACTAATATCAAGTGTACTTCCTGTTTTTTCAACTCTTTTAGCTTCTGTTTGACGAGGATCAAGAATCATCAATTGATTACGACGTTCCCCTTTCATCAACTCATCAATCGCCATATTGTGCATCGAAAGATGGTCTGAACCTACAACAATAATCGTATTTTTACCATAGGGGGATTCTTGTATTTGCTTGATAAAACGGGCTATCAGTTCATCCGAACACGCAACGGCATTGAGCATAGAGTTGTCGCCTTTTCCATACGTTTGCTTTTGACAGCTTTTTGAGACATGCCCATACGGATGGTGTGTATCCATCGTAGAGATAAAAAGAGCAAATTTTTGTTTCGATTTTGAAAGACGTTTAAAATCATTTAAACTGATATCAAACAACGTATCATCATACAATCCCCACGGTGTTTGATACGCCACATCTTTTAAAAGAGGTTTCAACTCTTTAATCCCTTTGACATCATCAAAATGGTGTGTTTTGTAAAGTTTATCGACTCCTGCAAAGGCAAGCTCTGAGCCACTGCGATACACCATCTTGTAGCCTTCTTGATGGAGCAAGTCACTCATGCACACTGCCCCAGAATAAAAGGTACTCATCTTTGACATCGAGTTGCCCTGAGGAGAGTGTTCGTTTGTTGTAGGCGTCACCAAAGGGATACCACACAATGCTGATGTCATCCCAGCAATCGTCCAACCCGTTCCAAACACTTGACGGATATCAGAAAATGTCGTATTTTGAGACTCTAAAGCACGCAAATGCGTGACTAAAGAAGGGAAGATTTTTTCATCAAAATAGGTCGTTTCAAAACTCTCTGCAAAGATATAGACAAGATTGGGATGTTCTTCACTATTGGCTTCTAGCGTGGGCGTTTGATAATAATCCAAAAAGCTATATTCTCTAGCGAGTGCACTCTCGTACCCCACGCTTTTAAGAAGCGTCCCATAAAGCATCGAAAAAGATGGATGAATAGCCCAAGCGCACACCAGTAAAAAAACCACTAAAATCTGTTTTACGCGTGAAAAATGCGTCACCTTTTGCGCACCCAAGATACGATAATAGGCAATAGAACTCATAAGGCTTACAATAAATAATCCAACACCCAGTGCAATGATTAAATAATAATCACCAAAACCTGAACCATCTAAGCCATAACGCAGATGGAAGATAACTGCGTCGTTAATTCCCTCACCCGTGAAGTAATCCGCCACAATGTAAAAAGCACTCATACCCAAGTAAACAAAAACTAAAATGGCTCCTAAAAGCAAGTGGCGTTTTGTACGTGCTTGATAGTAGGAAAGAACAAGAGCGCTAAAAAAGAAAGAGAGTGATAACCAAAGAAGGTACTGCATGGCTGTGGAATATTCCTCACGTCGATAGAATCTAAAGCGGTATTATAGCTTGTATGATGCTTTTTGAAGTAAAATGATTCATATTGCACGACTGATTAAATTTTAATCAATCAAGTGCATAGTTTAAAATCCAAGTAGTGATACAATTTCATCAGTTTAACACATTAACAGGAGGATTTCATGAGAAGTAAACTACTCTCACTTGCAACTTTGTTGCCAGTATCTACACTTTGGGCGGCAGAAGAAGTCGCAGCTGAAGTTGCCGAGGCAGCGCCAACACTTGACGTTGGAAACACTGCTTGGGTTTTAACAGCCACAGCGCTCGTTATGTTGATGACACCTGCGGGTCTTGCACTCTTTTACGGTGGTATGTCACGATCAAAGAACCTCCTCAACACTGTTGCAATGAGTGTTATGGGATACATCCTTGCGAGTATTATTTGGGTTGTGTGCGGTTACACCCTAGCGTTTGGTACCGATATCGGTGGATTTATTGGTTTTGATGCACTTTTTATGAGTGGTATTAAAGTAACGGACATTTGGGCGACAGGCAATATTCCAGTTCTTCTATTTGCAGCATTTCAGATGACCTTCGCAGGTATCACGGTTGCTTTGATTAGTGGTGCGTTGATTGAGCGTTTAAAGTTTTCAACATGGATGATTTTTGTGCCTATCTGGGTTGTGGTTGTGTACGCACCTATTGCTCACTGGGTATGGGGTGGTGGATTCCTCTCCGCAGATGGCGTTTTAGACTTTGCAGGCGGTACGGTTGTTCACATTAATGCGGGTGTTGCTGGTTTAGTCATGGCTTTGATGTTGGGCAAACGAAACGATTTTGGAAAAGCAATGTTCCCATCTTCTGTAACACTCACCGTACTAGGTGCAAGTATGCTTTGGTTTGGATGGTTCGGATTTAACGCAGGAAGTGAGCTTGGAGCTGATGGCATCGCCGCAAGTGCATTCTTAGTCACCAACACAGCAGCAGCCGTTGCAGCGGTTTCTTGGATGTTGGTTGAGTATGTTACTTATAAAAAGTTTACGCTACTTGGTATCGCTTCTGGTATCGTTGCAGGTCTTGTTGCCATTACACCAGCGGCAGGTTTTGTTGATACAGCAGGTGCTCTTGTTATCGGTTTGGTTGCAGGTGTTGTAGCATTTTACGGTGTCAATGGTCTTAAAAAAGCACTTAAATACGATGACTCTTTAGATGCTTTCGGAATCCACGGACTTGCAGGTATTTGGGGTGCGATTGCGACGGGTATTTTTGCAAACCCTGAAGTAAACGAGCTTGGAAAAGGTTTACTCTACGGAAATCCTGACCAACTTCTTATTCAAGTTGAAGGTGTTGTGGTTACGGCTATCTATACAGCGATTGCAACGGCTATCGTCTTTAAAATAGCTTCTATCCTAACAGGTGGTGCAAGAGTTGAGAGCGATGAAGAATCACAAGGCTTAGATGAAGTAGCACACGGCGAAAAAGCCTTTAACCTAAGATAACAGTAAAAGGATAACAGTATGAAAAAGATAGAATCTATCATTAAACCATTTAAACTCGAAGATGTTAAAGACGCTTTAGCAGAGCTTGACATCACAGGTATGACGGTGAGCGAAGTCAAAGGATACGGAAGACAACAAGGACACTCAGAGCTTTACAGAGGTGCTGAGTATGTGGTTGATTTTTTACCAAAAATCAAAATCGAAGTGGTCGTTGTTGATGAACTTGTCGATAAAGTCATCGATGTCATCGTTAAAAGTGCCAGAACAGGCAAAATCGGTGATGGAAAGATTTTTGTCACCAACGTAGAAAAAAGTGTTCGTAT
>JAGOZL010000121.1 GCA_018058685.1 Sulfurospirillum sp. | reverse complement strand
GCCCAAATCAAAATCAACACAGCCCCCACACATCCCATAATAGGATCAAGCCAATCCGCACCCCAAAACTTTCCACCCATCAACGCAATAATCGCTAAAACCGAGGTTGCCGCATCCGCCACAACATGTAAATAGGCTGAGCGTAGATTGAGGTCATGGTGGTGAGCATGGTCATGATGATGCTCATCGTGGTGGTGATGGTGAGCATGCCCATCTTTGAGCAACCAAGCACACGCTACATTGATTAAAAAGCCTAAAGCCGCAATGAAAATAGCTTCATCATAATGAATCGGAATTGGCGCAAAAAGACGCTCTAAAGAATGGTAAAGCATCAAGCCTGCGACACCTACTAAAAAAATAGCACTCGTATAGCCACCTAAAACTTCTATTTTCCACGTGCCAAACGTAAAGCGTGAATCACGTGAAAACTTGCGTGCGGCGCTATAGGCTAAGACGGAAAGCCCAAGGGCTAAAACATGCGAACTCATATGCCAGCCATCAGCCAGTAACGCCATTGAATTATAGTACCATCCTCCAAAGATTTCAGCGACCATCATCACTGCGGTTAAGATAACAGCTAAACGAGTATTGCGCTCTGCTAGAGGGTTGCCTTCATCAAAAACATGAGAATGTTCATAGGTGTGTTTGGGTGTCATTCATTGCATCCTTTGGTCATTTTATGATACTATACCCCAGTATACTTTAAAGCAGACTAAGAGGAGTTTGATATGGCACATACCATCAAAGATAAGAAAAAACTTTTAACACGGGTTCGTCGCATCAAAGGACAATCAGAAGCTTTGGAAAAAGCCTTAGAAAAAGAGGTAGAGTGTGCGGCTATTTTGCAGCAAATTGCGGCTATTAGAGGTGCTGTGAATGGTTTGATGATGGAAGTGGTTGAGGGATATTTACGTGAACATCTAGGACCTCATGTGCCACAAGAACAACGCAATGAAGATTTAGAACGCTTAATCCCCGTGTTACGTTCTTATATGAAATAAATACTATACATTGCCACGTGAGCTTTCCCATAAAGCTCACGTGTAAGCGATACGTCCTAATCTTTTGTGATTTCTCGTATCAAATCATAATCATTTTTACGCAAGGCTTCTAAAAAGACATTGATTTCATCTGGTAAAATCCCCATGACATGCAATGCTTCCTCACCAATGCGAATACTGCTCTCCAATGTCTCTGCCAAAACCCAACTAGCACCTGCCCCTAAAAGCTTATCCATAGCTTTGATATCCACCGCACGCGCTAAAATCTTAATATGTGGATAGGTTTCTTTGATATGTTTAACCACTTTGATAGCATTTAAACTCTTATCGATTGAGACAATCACCATCGATGCTTGGTCAAGCTTGATGGTTTCTAAAAATTTCATATCGGTGATATCACCAAAAAAAACAGGCATTCCCTCTTTTCTTCCAATACGAACCGCTGATGGATTGATGTCAAAGACCATAAAAGGAATAGAGCTATTTTTCAGCATCCGCGCAATGACTCTACCCGTACTTCCATAACCGGCGATAAGCACTTTTTGAGTACTCTGAGTGCCATCTAAAGAGAGATAATTCAATGAAGAACTTTGCGCCATTTTATCAGCTATTTTAGAACCAATGCGGTATAAAACAGGGGTTAAAAGCATACTGATGGAGATAACACCGATACCTACAACAAAAAGCTTATCATCGATAATATTTAAAGCCTTTAAAGCACCAAAAAGTACAAAACCAAACTCTCCACTTTGATTGAGTAAAGAAGCTACTTTGATAGCATTGCTCTTTGTCGCACCAAATAAGAGCATTAAAAAAAAGAGAACAACCGCTTTTAAAACCAAAATGACTACGATATGCTCTGCAAACAGCATAGGTGCTTCCATAATGGCTTTAAAATCTATCGACATACCAACAGCCACAAAGAAAAGGCTCATCAAGATACCTTTAAATGGCTCGACGCTGGATTCTATCTGATAACTGTAACGAGAGGTTGAGAGCATCATCCCCATCAAAAAAGCACCTAGTGCCATCGAAAGGCCTGCATGTTCCATGAGATATGCGGAGAGAACGACACTTAAAAGTGCAAACATCAAAAAAGCATCTTTATTGCGTTGCTTGGCTACTTTATCGAGTGCTTTAGGCAAGATATACCGCCCAAAGGCATACAATAAAACAAACATCAAAGCAACAGTGCCTACTTTTTCATATAAGGGCGCGGCAACATCATTGACTTGTTTTTCAGACAACAATGGCACTATCGCCAATAAAGGAACTATTGCTAAGTCTTGGAGCAGCAAAATTGCAAAAGAGCTCTTCCCATGTTCAGAGGAGAGTTCTCCTTTTTCTTGCAGCAATTGCATCACAAATGCTGTTGAAGAAAGTGCAAGCGTAAATCCTAAGAGCATCGCAACACTGAGTTTTTCTACATAAAAACTCATATAAAGTCCAATGACGATACCTGAGATTATCACTTGAAGTGTTCCTAGACCAAAGACATCTTTTCGCATCGACCAAAGCTTGGAAGGCTGCATTTCTAGACCAATGACAAATAAGAGAAAAACAACACCTAACTCCGTAAAGCGGCGCATTGATTCAACTTCACTTGTGATAGAGGGACCTGGAGTAAAAGGGCCTATCACTATGCCTGCGATGAGAAGCCCTAGAATTGAGCCAAGCCCCATATGCTTTGAGATCGTCACCATAATGGCGGTAACCGCTAGCAATAGGAGTACTGAAACGAGAAGAATATCCATCGCTATCCTTTTACATGTAAAGATTTAAAGTACAATCTCTTGGTTGATGTTCAGCCCAAATCCTGAAAGCCCAACATAATCTTTATTGGTATGTGTTGATAAGAGATTGATATTTTCAATACCAAGCTTTCGCACTATTTGCGCCCCAACACCAAATTCTCGCATCAATTCTTGATTGGCTGAGTATTCATTGTCAATAAAAATCAACACACCGCTGTTGGTCTTTAAATATTCAATGGCTTTAAGCAAACTGTCAAATTTTTCTTGATTGGCGAGTAAAACATTGTCGGGTAAAATGTGATGAAACTTTACTGCACTTGTTTTTTCAATCGTCCCAAAGGTATAGGCGATATGATGATTACCTTCATGGTCAACCATATCGATTTTACGTGCACTTTCCCCCATAAACGTCATATTAGAAGACATCACTTCTCGCACCAATGACTCAAACTGCATACGATACGCCACGATATCAGAGATAGAAACCATATTGATGCCATACTGTTTACAGAAAATATCTAAATCATCCCTTCGCGCCATGCTTCCGTCTTCTTTCATAATCTCACAGATAACAGAAACTTCACATAAGCCGGCCAAACGACACAAATCCACAGAGCCTTCCGTATGCCCTGTACGAACCAACGTTCCCCCTTTACGAGCAATCAATGGAAAAATGTGTCCAGGTCGAACCAACTCTTTTGGTGAACTTGCACAATCTGCTAAAATCTTAATCGTCACATCTCTCTCATGCGCTGAAATTCCTGTCGTACACACACGTGCATCGACTGAAATCGTAAAAGCTGTCTCATGCTGCGAGTCATTGTTTTTGACCATAGGAATAAGCTCTAAACGTTGCGCTATCTCTTCGGTTAAAGGGGTACAAATAAGCCCTTTGGCAACACTTGCCATAAAGTTGACTTTTTCAGGCGTTGAAAAGGTGGCAGCGTAAACAAGATCTCCTTCATTTTCTCTGTCTTCATCATCGACCATCACAACCATCTTGCCATGTTTAATATCTTCAATCGCTTGTTTGACTCTTTCAATCGGCATAAAATACTCCAAATTATAGTTTGCATAGATTATACAAAATTACCCTTGACAAACAAATTAAAAGTGACTATAATTTCACCTCGTTAAAGGCATTGGGGTATAGCCAAGCGGTAAGGCAACTGGTTTTGGTCCAGTCATTCCAGGGGTTCGAATCCCTTTACCCCATCCACCTTTTACACCCTACATCGCGGGATAGAGCAGTTGGTAGCTCGTCGGGCTCATAACCCGAAGGTCGTC
>JAGOZL010000010.1 GCA_018058685.1 Sulfurospirillum sp. | reverse complement strand
GAAGACTAGAAGTAGTTGATTTTCCACTCACCGTTATCAATGATACATTTGGAGCTGACCTTTATAAAATAGGTCGTGCGAAATTCGAAGTCTTTAGTTAAGCCTTTACATGTAAAACCCAAAGAGGGATACCCTCCCTCTTGGTTTTGCTCTTTAATTCAAAAAAATCCTTCCGCACTCTTTGATAATGTTAGGTAGTGATAAAAATTAAAGAGGTTTTTTGTTCAAAAAATAAATATGATAAAGGATATTGTATGAAAGTAAGTGTTGGTTATGGCAAAGATGAAACATTTGAGTTAGAGATATGCGAGAAACAACTGGTGGGTGTTTATAACCCTAATAGTGTTGCTAAAATTGACTACAATCAAGCACTTGATGAAGCGCTTGTGCAGCCTCTTGGCAAAGAGAGTTTCGATCATTTTATCGACACCGATGAGCGTATTGTTTTCATCGTCAATGATGGCACGCGCCCTACTCCAACGCGTAAAGTGCTCGCACGTATGTACCCCAAAGTTAAAGACAAAGATATCTATTTTATCGTTGCAACGGGCTGTCATCGCGCACCTACCGAAGAAGAGTGGCATTTTATCTTAGGCAAAGAGATCTACGAAGATTTACATGTAAAGAATCGCCTTTGGAGTCACGATTCACGCAAGGATACGATGGTATATCTTGGAAAATCCACCAATGGCACAGAAATGTACCTCAATAAAATCGTTGCTGAAGCGAAGAAAGTCTGCGCAATTGGCTCTGTAGAACCGCACTATTTTGCAGGTTACACGGGTGGACGCAAAGCGTTTTTACCTGGTGTTGCGGCATTTGAGACGATTGAGCAAAATCACCTCTTAGCGCTTCATCCCAATGCTCAAGCGCTCTGCTTAAAAGGCAATCCTGTGCATGAAGATATGATGGACGCGATGAACGTGTTAAGCCACATTGATGTCTTTGCGATTATGACCGTTTTGGACAGCGATCATGACATTTGTGCTGTAACGGCAGGCGATTTGAGTGATTCGTTTTACGCTGCGATTGATAAAGCCGATGAAGTTTTTTGTGTGAATATTCCGCAAAAAGCAGACATCGTTATCTCTGTTGCTCCCTATCCGATGGACATCGACCTCTATCAGTCTCAAAAAGCACTGGATAATGGTAAATTAGCGCTTAAAGACAAAGGTATTCTCATCATGGTTGCGAAATGTCGTACGGGCATCGGCGAAGAGGGTTTCTTTAAACTGATGAGTTCAGCGCACTGCCCACAAGAAGTGCTCAATAAAATCAAATGCGGTTACAAACTAGGCTACCACAAGGCGGCAAAAATGGCGGAAATCAACCTTTGGGCGCAAAGTTGGGCGGTCAGTGAACTGAGTGATGAAGAGATGAAAGCGGTACATTTAAAGCCTTACCATGATTTACATGTAGCACTCGCTGAGGCGATTAAAGAAAAAGGTGAAAACGCGAGTATCATCGTGCTTCCTTTTGGTTCAATTACGGTTCCCAAAGTCGTGAGTAACTAAGTTTAAGGATAAATATGAGAGTTCTCTACTACGATTGCTTTAGTGGTATCAGCGGCGATATGAATCTAGGCGCACTACTGGATTTGGGTGTGGAAGAAGAATATTTAAGGCAAGAACTCTCCAAGCTCTCTTTGAATTTTGCCTTTAAATTGGTTATTGAAAAAGCTAGTAAAATGGGTATTAGTGGAACTAAAGTGAGCGTTAAACTAATACCTCAATGGCACGCACATCCGCATACACATGAACATCGAACCTTTAAAAGCATTGAAGCGATTATCAATGCTAGTACGCTGGCTCAAAGCATCAAAGAGCGAAGCTTGAAGATGTTTTGGACAGTCGCTTTAGCGGAGGGGAAAATCCACGGTAAAGCGCCTGATGAAGTTGGTTTTCACGAAGTGGGTGCGATTGACTCCATCGTCGATATTGTGGGCGCTTCCATCTGTTTGGAAGCTTTACATGTAAAAAAGATAATCGCTTCAAAAATTGAATTAGGTGGTGGATTTGTTACGTGTGCGCATGGTACGCTTCCTGTGCCTGCTCCTGCAACCGTAGAAATCCTTCAAAACGTACCTATCACCCTAGGACGCGTGGCTTCTGAAACAACAACGCCCACCGGTGCTGCCATTCTCAAAGCCAATGTCGATGCGTATGAAGCTAAGCCCTCTTTGGTGATTGAGAAGATCGGATATGGCATCGGGCATAAGGATTTTAGTATTCCCAATGTTTTGCGTGTCTATTTGGGCGAGGAAGAGGAGCGCGTGGACGAAGAGGTTATTTTAGAGACAAATATCGACGATATGAGCCCTGAAATACTCTCTTTTGTACAAGAGCAACTGTTTGAAGCGGGTGTGAAAGATGTCTACACGACTGCCATTACGACAAAGAAAAACCGTTTGGGTGTGAAGCTCAGTGTCCTAGTCAGTCTGGACAAAGAAGCTGAGGCGAAGCGCATTATCTTTTCGGAGACAACATCTATTGGGCTTAGACGCTCGTTGGTTCAAAAAATTGCGTTGGAGCGTAACGTTTTACATGTAAAAACGCCTTACGGTGAGATTAGTGTCAAATGTGCCTATTTTGAGGGGAAACGCGTGAAATACAAAGCCGAATACGAAGAGTGCAAAAAAGCCGCACGTGAACATAATGTGCCCATAACATTGGTCTATGAAAGTGTCACTTTAGCGATGGGAAAAGAAAATGTATAAAAAATACGAACGTTTAGTGGAAATTATCGGCTCTTACGACAGCCTTGTGGTCGCCTTTTCGGGTGGTGTTGACAGCAGTTTTTTGCTCAAAGCGGCGCATGATGTTTTGGGAAACAAAGTCATCGGTATTACAGTATCAACACCGTATATTGCAGATTGGGAAGTTAAAGATGCGATTTGCATCGCCGATGAGATCGGTGCATGTCATGAAGTCGTTGTTAAACCTTGGATCGAAGCGATTCGTGAGAACCCTAAAAACCGATGTTACCTCTGCAAACACGCCCTCTTCTCTTCACTCCTTGACGTCGCGAAACAAAAAGGTTTTAGCGCCGTAGCCGAAGGGAGTAATGTTGACGATACCAAAGAGTACCGACCCGGTCGCGTGGCACTGGGTGAGCTTGGCATCAAAACGCCACTTCTCGATGTGGGGCTGACCAAAGAGGAGATACGCGCACTTTCCAAAGATATGGAGCTCTCCACATGGGATAAACCCTCTTATGCGTGCTTACTGACGCGGTTTCCTTACGATAAAATCATTGATGAAAAAGCAATGGGCATGGTAGGAATGGCGGAGGGATACATGATAGAACAAGGCTATGGCAACATACGCGTGCGTTATGAAGAGGGGTTGGCAAGGATTGAAATGCCCCAATCGCACGCGCTTCATCTTTTAAAAGACCAACGATTGAATGAAATGTGTGCACATCTTAAGTCGCTTGGATTTTTACATGTAACGCTTGATCTTGAAGGCTATCGACACAATTCTGTTGCAGAATCTTTAAATTTAGGAGCCTAAATGTGTGGACAAAGCATTGAAAAACTTTTAGAATCTGTGCAAAAGGGCGAAGTGAGTGTTACAGACGCACTCCAAAAGATCAAAGCGCAACCCTTTGAAGAGTTAGACTTTGCCAAAATCGACCATCATCGAGGGGTTCGTTTGGGCTATCCTGAAGTGATTTACGGTGAGCGTAAAACGCCTGATCAGATCGCTCAAATTACCCAAAAATTGCTCGATCGTGACAATAACATTCTCATCACCCGCGCCAATGAAGAGGCGTATAAAGCCGTTCAAGGCATCGCTCCTGAAGCCAAATACAATGTAATGGGTCGAACCATCACCATCGAGCGCGAGATCACGACACCACCTCCCAGTTACATCGCCATTGTCGCAGCAGGAACGTCTGATTTGTATGTGGTAGAGGAAGCCTATGAGACAGCTCGCATTTTAGGTAATCACGTTACAAAAATAGTCGATGTGGGTGTCGCGGGGATTCATCGTTTGTTCGCATATTTAGAGGTCATTCAAAAAGCTAAAGTGGTCATCGTCATCGCAGGGATGGAGGGAGCACTTGCTAGTGTTATTGGAGGTTTGGTTGATAAACCTGTCATCGCTGTACCTACCAGTGTAGGTTATGGTGCTAGTTTTGGAGGCGTTGCAGCACTTCTTTCTATGCTCAATAGCTGTGCAAGTGGTGTGAGTGTCGTCAATATCGACAATGGCTTTGGTGCGGCATATAACGCGAGCATTATTAACCACCTTTAAAGGTTAATTGTACACTTTTGTTGCTCTGCGTATCTCCAAGATGAGCTCTTTTTGGCGTGAATACATGTAACTTAAAAGGTAGTCATCGTAAGGTTTTTTCAAAGCTCCTAGCATCACAACAACTTTGGTATGGTCTTCGCTCTCACTCACATAAGTTACTTTAGCAGTTATGTCCATAATAACATAGCCATTTTCACCCTCTTCTGATGGCAACGAAAAATTCAAACGTACAGGTTGATTTAAAAGCTCGTGTTTCATCAGCTTATTATTACAGCGAATAGCAATTGAGTTGATGGAAATATCGATAATCTCACCTTGTGCAGATGACTTTTGTGCATAACGTATGAGAATGGGGGTTCGGATAGTGGTTTGAACTCGGGTATGTTGGCGATTATTAGCGCTGTAAGGCATGAAATTTAAGTTTTTAATAATCACAAAACCTTTTTTGATATCAACCAAAGTGACTTCTGCTTTGATATCTTTAGGAAAGTTTGGTGCTTGCAGAACCGTTTCACCTTCAAGTTGCATCGCATAACCTTGTAAATTTTCACAATGAAGATGATACGTATCATCACTGTACTTAATAACATACGACTGCGTGTTGATACACAAGCCTTTGTAGATATTGAGAAGTTTAATAGGAATTTTATTGTTAATACAATTTCGCATCAGATAGTTAATCTGCTCTTTTGTATCAGCGATATTTTCTAAATATCCAATTTCATGGTAATGTAATTTTTCAATATCGGAGCTGAGTAAATTTTGGGTGTTAATTTTTTCGATGTATGTGAGCAAATCATTGAGACTATGCTTTTCACTTGAAAGCGTGGAAGAGATAATAATGGGTGATACTTTTTCTTCCAAAGAAAAATGTACTAATTCTTGATGTAAAAAACGTGTTTGCTCACACGATTCCTCAAAATTGCAGTTTTCACATAAGAGAATGTAAAGATTAGGACTCCATTGTGCTATGTCTTGGGCATCTTCTTTGAGCTGAAAAACTTTTGATAAAAGGCGTTTGAGGGATTCGTAGAGTGTAATATTGGTAAAAGAGGTGTTGAGTTTATCAAGGTTTGAAATATTGAGAAAAATAAGTGAAATAGGCTTTTGGCTGATACTTTGTTGTGCCAATTTGTCTTTGAGTTTATCCACAAAATCAAAGCGATTGAGGATTGTAGAACAACTGTTGTGGTCTGGATCTATCGAATGAGGTAAAAAACTTAGCATTTTTTCATTGCTGCTTGGAAAATTATTTAACAAACAGACATAAAGTTCTTTCTCATTCTCTTCCGTTTCTATAACGATATTGGTCTGTGCATCTTCATCAGAACTTAAAAGTTTAGAAATGACATTGTCTTCATAAAGGCATTTTTCAATAGTATGTACACAGGTTTCCCCAAAAAGCCTTTTGACTTTCGTGTTAGCATAGACGAGAGAGCCTTCTTTAAAAATCAAAAAAGCAAAACAACGCTCCATTTTTTGTTCGATATCAAGGCGTTTAAATGTTTCCAGTGTTGTGTCAAGCTTGTTGGCATTTTTAGTAAAAATAGAATGTAATAGCGCTTCATCGTTACGCAGAGGTAACACATCGGTGATACCAAAGTGCAGTGCAAACTTAAGTAAAAGTCTGTCTTCAACATCATCTGCAAAGATATATGAAACGAGAGGTTTATGTTTGGTAAAGATTCCCACTAAGGTTTTAAATTTTTCTTTAGTACTTTGTCCTAATTCAATAAAAAGAACTTCGGAAGATGGAATCACATGGGTTTGCTCAGTCAGCGGATAAACTGTAAATTGGGGATGCTCTTTTTGAAGAGGTTCTAAGATACCTAATTGCTTTGTGTCAAAGAAAAGGTGAGAAATTCTCATTTTGCCCGTTTCTTGCAAAAACTTCTCTAAAAGCATGGGATAGCCTTTCTTGAGCTAAAGTAATCTATTTTACCAAAATATAAATAATTTAATCATATTTTAACTACAATTTCTTCATATTTTATAAGGAAAATAATTCATGCACTATTTAACAATTAAAGGTAAGCAAAAACTTAAGGGCTCTGTGACGATTTCAGGAGCTAAAAATGCGGCACTTCCGCTTTTAACATTA
This sequence comes from Sulfurospirillum sp., assembly GCA_018058685.1. GTDB lineage: Bacteria > Campylobacterota > Campylobacteria > Campylobacterales > Sulfurospirillaceae > Sulfurospirillum. Next base: position 28,997 of record JAGOZL010000010.1, on the reverse strand, counting down.
ACCCTACTCTCTAAAAACCCTATTAACATCGACAATATGCCCCAAGTAGCAGATGTCAAAACCTTGTTACAATTGCTACAAAATCTTGGTGCAAGCTTTACATGTAACGATAATACGGTCAGGGTTGATAGCACGACTGTGAATTCAACATGTGCGAATTATGACATTGTACGCAAAATGCGCGCGTCTATTTTAACACTAGGACCTCTTTTAACACGTTTTGGGCATTGTGAAGTATCTCTTCCTGGTGGTTGCGCTATTGGTCAGCGCCCAATTGATTTGCATCTAAAAGCACTAGAACAGATGGGTGCTGAGATAGAAATTAAGCAAGGCTATGTCATCGCTAAAGCGCCTAAAGGGCTCAAAGGGGCTACGATTATTTTTGATAAAGTGACGGTGACGGGGAGTGAAAATATCATCATGGCAGCAGCCCTTGCACATGGGACGACGACACTGGTTAATGTAGCAAAAGAGCCAGAGGTGGTGCAAGTGTGTGAGATTTTAGCCGATGCGGGTTTAAAAATCGAAGGCATTGGAAGCTCGAAGTTGGTGATTGAAGGCAGTGGTGGAAAATTGCTTGATATTAAAGATTTTACCGTGATTCCAGATCGCATTGAAGCGGGAACCTACCTTTGTGCAGGAGCAATTACCAAATCTAAAATAACACTCAAAAAAGTCAATCCAAAACACCTTGAAGCGGTTATTTTAAAACTTGAACAAATGGGTTTTAAAATCGATGAGAAAGAAGATAGCCTAACTATTCACCCTGCGGAGAAAATTTTACCTTCTGATATTGAAACCTCAGAGTATCCGGGCTTTCCGACTGATTTGCAAGCACAATTTATGGCGTTGTGCACACAAGCAAAAGGAACCAGTATTATCGATGAGAGGCTTTTTGAAAATCGCTTTATGCATGTGAGTGAACTTTCACGTATGGGCGCTAATATCAAGCTCAAAGGGCATAGTGCTACGGTTGAGGGTAAAGCAAAACTGAATGCGGCGGATGTGATGGCAACAGATCTTCGAGCCAGTTCAGCGCTTATTTTAGCCGCTCTTGTAGCGGAGGGAACAACACGCATTCACAGAATTTACCATTTAGACCGTGGGTATGAAAATCTAGAAGGTAAATTTTCAGCTCTTGGTGCGCAGATTGAGCGTTTAGAGGAGTAGACTATGGACAAAAGTGTATCGGTTAGTTTTGATGAAGCACTAAGACTTTCTTTGGATTTAGCAAACATTTCTCTTTCTTCAGAGTGGGTGTCCTTGATGGAAGCTCTTGGAAGAACTGTGGCACAAGATATAGTGTGCCAAAAAAATCTTCCCTCTTACAATAATGCTGCGATGGATGGTTTTGCTATTAACTACACGCACAAAGCTCAAACACTGCGCATCAAACGCAGAATTTTAGCAGGAGATAGCGTTGAGCCATGTTTGGAAAGTGGTGAGTGCTATAAAATCATGACAGGTGCAAAAGTACCTGATGATGCCGATACAATTATTCCTTTTGAAGAGTCTCTTTCTTACAATGATATATCAGTTGAAATACCTTTACATGTAAAACAAGGTAATGCCTTGCGCTTAAAAGGTGAAGAGCAGGCAATAGGCTCTTTGCTTATCGAAAAAGGAGAAGTGATTACTTCCTCTGCTATCGCATTACTCGCATCTCAGGGCATTACCCATATTGAAGTCTATCGTGGGCTTAAAATCGCTGTTTTATCGACGGGAAATGAACTCAAAAAGCCGTGGGAAAATGCCAGTGAAGATGAAATTTACGATGTCAATGCTTTTGCACTGATTGCTTTACTGAAAGAACAAGGTTTTGATGCACACTATGGCGGTGTTATTCCTGATGATTTGAGCATTGCGACCCATTATTTTAGTACGATGCAAGCATATGATGTCATTGTTACCAGTGGTGGTGTCAGTATGGGAGAAGCTGATTTTGTTGAAAAAGCCCTTCAGAGCAATGGTTTTAAAGCTTCTTTTCATGGAATTAATATTAAACCAGGTAAACCAACAATGTTTGGAGTTATGAACCAAACGATCGTGGCTTCTATGCCAGGTAATCCGCTTGCCGCATATGTCAATGCTTTTTTGTTTTTGATACCTCTTTTGAAAAAACAACAAGGTCAAAAAAACTTTAACTTTAATTGTATTTTAGCACTTAATGGAGCTGACTTTAAAGTGAAATCAGGGCGAGTCAATCTCGTTTTAGGCGAATTAAGGCAAGAAAAATTTTATGCTTATGATGATAATCGCTATGGTTCTGGGATGATTACACCGCTTCACAAAACCAATGCTATAGCCATTTGCGACGAAGAAACCAAAAGTATTGAAATGGGTAAAACTGTAAAAATAGTTATTTTTAAGTCACTCTTTTCCAAAGTAATAGCATCTCTTAAGAATTAGTTTAGTAAACTTGACCTTTAGTCATTTTTTTATTAGAATGACTCATGAATTATATTTAATGTTTATTACGCAAAGGTGCAGTATGTTTAAAGATATCAAGATTTCGACGAAGTTACTTTCTATTTCTTTAATTACGGTTTTTGGTTTAGCCGTTCTTTCGTATGTGAGTATCAACTCAAGTATTATTGGGAAAGATTCTTTAGAGACTATCTATGAAAAAAATGTTGTCCCTGATAATGAAATTACTGCTGCACGCAACACCTTTGATAGTATTCTCAACGACTTGATTCATGTTACCAGTGAATTTTTACCTACAGGACAAGCACGAGATCGCATTCCTCAAACACAAAAAAAGATGGATGATTTTTTTGAAAAAGCACTTAAAAGTGATTTTTACGCAGAGCCTTCTTTAAAACAGAACCTTAACGAAGCACATACGAGGTACACTCAAAAAATCGTTCCAAATTTTAAAAAAATCCATGAGCTTTATGTCAAAGACAATAGAGAAGATATCGGTGATATGGCAGTTGAAATCGAAGCGGATTGCAAATACATCAGCCAGCGTTTTGATAACATCTCAAAATTCACCAATCAAAGAGTTAAAGACATTAGTTTCGAAATTAGTGGGAAACTCAGTAAAAATCTTTATCTTGTTGTGATTCTCTCTTCTCTTATTCTTGTACTAACATCTAGTTTACTTTTGGCCGTGAGTCGTTATATTGTGCGTAGAATTAGACGCATAGGAACACATTTAGCCGATGTAACCAATGATTTAGCGCTCAATCGCCCTATTATTATTTGCAATCATGATGAAATTGGACAAATAAGTCATAATATCAACATATTACTAACAACCCTTCAACAAGCGATGATTAAAGCAAAGATGACTATGGCTTCTAATTCGGATATTAACCGAAGTATGCAAGCTTCTTCTGCCCAGATTACAAGTATCGCTCAAGAACAGGATAAAATCGTAGATAATGTCAAGCTTTTAACCACAAAAATTAATAAAGAACTTCAAGAATCTCGTGATATTTCTGAAACATCAGCTACGTACATGAAAGAAGATTATGTGATGCTCGATATGATGATAGAAACACTTGATAAAATTGTCGAAAGTATCAATCGTGTGAGCCAAGATGAACAGCATATCTCAACGCAAATGCATGATTTAGCACAACAAACAGCACAAATTCGCTCTATTTTAGAGATGATAAAAGATATTGCTGATCAAACTAACCTTCTAGCGTTAAATGCTGCCATTGAAGCTGCACGAGCAGGAGAACATGGTAGAGGCTTTGCGGTGGTTGCCGATGAAGTGAGAAAACTGGCTGAACGCACTCAAAAATCCCTCTCTGAGATAGACGTTACCATAAGTGTTGTTGTGCAAAGTGTCTCAAGTGCAAGTGAAAATATTCGAGATAATAGTCAAAAAGTCGTTGAATTAAATGAAGATGCCATTAAAATCTCCGCAATGGCAAATGAAACAAAAGAAAAAACTTCTAAAAGTTTGGAAATCACCAATATCGCGTATAAAAAAGCCGTCAGTATCTCAAAAGAGATAGATGAACTGACCCGTGGCGTGGAAGAAGCAACAGGATTAGCGCATGAAAATAAAAAGATTGCAGATAATCTTATAGGGGTATCAAAAGATTTAAATATGTCTACGCAAGAGCTTGAGAGTGAGATAAATATCTTTAAAGTTTAATCTTTATTAGCATTGCAAATCAAGCATTAAAGTCCTTTGAAATTAAATTGTGATACAATCAATCTTATGACAATTTGACACAAAGGGTTTTTTTTGCTAAAATTCCGTCCGTTTTGCGGGAATAGCTCAGTGGTAGAGCACGACCTTGCCAAGGTCGGGGTCGCGAGTTCGAACCTCGTTTCCCGCTCCATTTTTCTTCTTTTAACTTTCCTCCCCTTGTATGCTTCTACGCCTTTAACTATTTTAATTAAAAGCAATTATTGTATCAATGATGAAATTCACCTCAAAGCTTCTTTTTTTGGCTATAACGATACAAAAGAGACAGCAAATATTGTCATCATTCCTAAAGATCGCTCTCAATTTGTTGTCCCCTCACAGCATATCCTTTCAGCATTTCAAGATAAAAATGTGACCATTGTTGATAGCAGCGAAGGCGTGGTCACTTTTAAACGCCACTGTCATTTGATGGGAAAATTGGGTGCAATAGAATCAGCATTTCTTCAAAAGTTTAGTGAACTTTCTCCTGAGGTTGTCATTGAAGGAAAGCCTATTATTTCCGTGAAAGCTTCTTTACCCAATGATTTTGAGCATTATATCTTTGATTCAGTGAGTATTGCTGAGAATATGCTTCGTAAAGGCAATGGTTCTTTTGTAGCGAATTTTACGGTAGGGAACAAACGAAAAAAAATCTATTTTTACTATGAGATGCAGGCTAAAATGGCTGTATTTAAAGCAAAACGTAATTTGCAAAGCGGTAAAATCCTTCAAGATGATGACTTTGAGCGAGTATTCATAGACATCGACTCTCTCCCCTCAAAAGCGATTGTAGGAGCACTATCCCCAAATCTTATTGTGAAAAACTATGTAAAAGAGGGACAAATTTTTAGTGAGTACTTTTTTGACACACGAAAAGATGTCATGAAAAAAGAGAGTATTAAAGCATTTTTATCAGAAGGTAGTTTAGTGATAGAATTACATGTAACGCCTCTTGATGATGCCAATATTGGTGATATCGTCAAAGTGAAAACAGAGCAAGGTAAAGTATTGAATGCAAAAATATTATCGGAAAAAGAGGCAATGATACTCGAATGAAACGACTTATTATTGGTATGAGTGGCGCTAGTGGTGTAGGATTGGGACTTAAGCTTATTCGCTCTTTACCTAGCGAAATAGAAAAATATATTATCGTTTCAGAGCATGCTGAAGTTGTTCTTGAAAAAGAAGAAAACCAATTTATGCTTGATGATGCTAATATTGGTGCCATCACAGCTTCTGGGTCATTTAAAAATGATGGAATGCTCATCGTTCCTTGTAGCATGAACACATTGGCAAAGATTTCACATGGCATTGCCGATAACCTTTTGACACGTACAGCCAGCGTGATGATAAAAGAAAAACGCCCTCTTCTATTAGCCCCTCGCGAAATGCCTTTTTCACCGATTGCGTTAGAAAATATGCATAAACTTTCGATGATAGGGGTTCATATTGCGCCGCCCGTACTAGGCTATTACGCCAACATCAATACTTTAGAAGCGATGGAAGATTTTTTAATTGGGAAATGGTTTGACTTGTTGGGCATTGAACACACGTTATTTAAACGATGGGAGGGTGTATGAGAACGATTGCGATTTATCCTGGAACGTTTGATCCTATCACCAATGGTCATTTGGATGTTATTAAACGAGCGAAGAAACTTTTTGATAAAGTCCTCATTGGTGTTGCCCTCTCTGAAGACAAACGCCCTATGTTTGACATCGAAACCCGTGTACAGATGGCAAAAGCAGCCACTAAGGATATTGCAGGTGTGGACGTAGAACCTTTTGATGGTCTTTTGGTGCATTTTTCACAGCAAAAAAATATTCGCGTTATCATTCGTGGGCTTAGAGCGGTGAGTGACTTTGAATACGAACTTCAAATGGGTTATGCCAATGCATCTTTGTGGGATGAAGTGGAGACACTTTATTTGATGCCAAGCCTTAAACATGCATTTATTAGCTCATCTGTCGTGCGCTCCGTGTTAAAGCATGGCGGAGAAGTAAGCCATTTGGTACCTTCCGTGATTAAACCTTATTTTAAAAGTAGATTTACATGTACGTAATTTTCGAAGGCGTTGATACGTGTGGAAAGAGCACACAAGTGGATTTTTTTGCAGCGAGGCACCATGATGTGATTGCAACAAAAGAGCCAGGAGGAACACCGACAGGTAAAAAATTGCGCTCTATTTTATTGGATGGTAAAGACAAGCTCTCGTTTAATGCTGAGTTGTTTTTATTTTTAGCAGACCGTGCATTGCATTACGATACCATCGTGAAAGAAGCACGATGCGAGAAAATCGTCATCAGTGATAGAGGATTTTTATCGGGTGTTGCGTATGCGTGCGCAAATCATCCAGAAATGAATAGAGCGTTTTTACTCTCTTTAAATCATTTTGCACTCCGTGAGCAGTATCCTGAAAAAATTGTTTTATTTATCACCAACGAAGAGCTTTTGCGCGCGCGGTTACAAGGAAAAACTCACGATGCGATTGAAAGTCGGGGTGTAAGCTATTTGTTACAGATTCAAGCTATAATGCGAGAAATATTACATAAGCTCTCAATCCCTTTTTTAGAAGTGGATGCAAGCTTAGATAGAGAAAGTATTTATCAGAAAATTGAGGAATTTATTTATGGTTAATGCATTACGTGGAATGAAAGATACCCTCTCCCCCGAGAGTGAAATCTATGCGCATGTTATCAATACATGTACGAAGATTGCTCAAAACTATGGCTTTTCATTTATTGAAACACCGATTTTAGAAGAGACGGCTTTGTTCAAACGAAGTGTGGGTGAAAGCAGTGATATCGTTGGCAAAGAGATGTATCAATTTATCGATAAAGGTGGCAATGATGTCTGCTTACGTCCAGAAGGAACGGCGGGTGTTGTGCGTGCTTTTATACAACAAAAATACGATAAAGCAGGTGGCACAAGACGCTTTTTCTATCACGGTCCTATGTTTCGCTATGAAAGACCTCAAAAAGGTCGCCTAAGACAATTTCACCAATTTGGTGCAGAAACCTTTGGTGAGGGAAGTGTTAAAGAAGATGCGACCATCATTTTGATGCTCTCCGAGATGTTTCACGCTTTAGGGATTGGCTATACCTTAGAAATTAACTCTTTAGGCTGTCCTGAATGTATGCCCATCTATAAAACCAAGCTCGTAGCATTTTTAGACTCATTGGAGGGTTTGTGCGAAGATTGTGAGCGACGAAAGGCAACCAATCCTATTCGTGTTCTTGATTGTAAAAATGAGACGTGTAAAGGCTTGCTTGAAAAAGCACCCATTTTAGTCAACCAATTATGTCAAAATTGTTCGGATGATTTTGAAGTACTCAAAAATACCTTAAATCGCTTTGATATAAGCTACACAGTCAATCCTAAATTAGTTCGTGGGCTTGATTATTACTCAAAGAGTGCTTTTGAATTTGTAAGCTCAGAAATTGGAGCGCAAAGTGCGATTGCCGGTGGTGGACGTTACGATAGATTGGTTGAGTTTTTGGATGGTAAACCAACTCCAGGTGTTGGTTTTGCAATGGGCATTGAGCGTTTGATGGAACTTGTGAAGATGCCTGAAGTTTCGCGTGAGGGCTATTATTTAGGTGCATTGTGTGATGAAGCGTTAGAGCTTGTTTTTGATTTGGCGATTAAAAAGCGAAAAAGCGATAAAGTTTTGAGCGCATATGAGTCAAAATCACTCAAAAACCATTTAAAAATAGCTGATAAATTATATGTAAAATTTTGTGTATGTTTAGGTGAAGACGAGTTAAAACGAAAAAGTGTATGGGTTAAAAATTTAGAAACAAAAGAAGAAACAATCGTTAAGATTGAAGATTTTTAAGGAGCAATGCGTTGGATTATGGAATAAAAACATGGGGAAATGATAACTTTTTTATCGAGGATGGAAAAGTTAAAGTCAATACGGGGTGTGAACCTTCACTGATTGAAATTATCAAAGAGATACGCAAAGATGGGATTCGTGGACCTATTTTGCTTCGCTTTCCTCATTTAATTCATAAACAGATACGCATGATTTATAAAAGTTTTGCGGATGCTAAAAAAGAGTTTAATTATGAAGGTAGTTTTAACGCTGTCTATCCATTAAAAGTAAATCAATTTCCTAATTTTGTAAAAAACCTCGTTTCTTTGGGGCAAAAATACAACTATGGATTGGAAGCGGGTTCAAAAGCAGAGCTTATTTTAGCGATGGCATATAATAATCCAAACGCTCACATTACTGTCAATGGTTTTAAAGATAATGAGATGATTTCTTTAGGGTTTATCGCCGCGGAGATGGGACATAACATTACTTTAACCATTGAAGGGTTGAATGAATTAGAAAGCATCATTGCTATCGCAAAAGATCGTTTTGGATGTGTGCCTAATATTGGTCTTCGTATCCGTCTTCATAGCTCGGGTATTGGTATTTGGGCAAAAAGTGGAGGGATTAATTCTAAATTTGGTTTGACTTCTACGGAGCTTTTAGAAGCGGTAAGTATGATTAAAGAAGCTAATTTACTCGAGCAATTTACCATGATTCATTTTCATATTGGTTCACAAATTACCGACATTGCACCTTTGAAAAAAGCTCTCAGAGAAGCAGGGAATATTTATGCCGAGCTTAACCGTATGGGAGCAACAAACCTTCGAGCGATTAATCTAGGGGGTGGTTTGGCAGTTGAGTATTCACAACATAAAACAACGCTTCACAAAAACTATACCCTAAGCGAATACGCCAATGACGTGGTCTATCTTTTAAAAGACATTGCCAATCAAAAAAATGTTCCTGAACCTGATATTTTTATCGAATCAGGACGTTTTGTCGCTGCACATCATGCTGTTTTGATCGCACCTGTGTTGGAGCTCTTTTCTCAAGAATACACCGACCAAAAGTTGAAACTTAAAGATAAAAATCCTCCGTTGGTTCAAGAATTATATGATCTTTTTGGCAGTATGACGCGTAAGAATGCGCTGGAGTTTTTACACGATAGTATCGACCATATGGAATCACTTTTGACTTTATTTGATTTGGGTTATATTGATCTACAAGATCGTTCCAATACAGAGATTTTGGTCAATTTGATTATCAAAAAAGCAGTTGGATTATTAGCCGATAAAAAATTTAGTGAGATTTCAGATATTCAAGACCGTGTACAAGAGCGTTATTTGGTAAACTTTTCACTCTTTCAAAGTTTGCCTGATTTTTGGGGTATTGGACAGACGTTTCCTGTAATGCCACTTGATAGGTTAGATGAAGTGCCAACCCGTTCGGCATCTTTGTGGGATATCACCTGCGATAGTGATGGTGAGATAGGATTTAACACGGAAACGCCTCTTTTCTTACATGATGTGGATATTAAAAACCGAGATTATTTCTTAGGCTTTTTCTTAGTAGGCGCGTATCAAGAAGTTTTGGGCATGAAACACAATTTATTTACACATCCTACAGAAGCTACAGTGATTATTGATGATGATGGCTTTGAAATTGAAAATATGTTGGAGTCTCAAAGTATTAGTGATATTTTGGAAGATTTGGATTATGATATTAAAGAGGTGCAAGAAAATCTCAACGATCGTATTGAAGCATCAACGATTATCAGTGAAAAAGAGAAAAAACATATCTTAGGTGAAATCTACCTCTTCTTAAATGATAATGGTTATTTGAAGACGATTAATAACGAGGATACGGTGAAATGAGTCACATTGGTTTATGGGCGCAGATTAAGGAAGATTTTGCACAGCCTGTGCTCAATGATCCCGCTCTTAATTCTAAAATAGAGCTTTTTTTTAATTATCCTGGTGTTTGGGCACTTGTTAATTATCGCATTGCCCATACATTACATGTAAAAGGTTTCAAAGTCATTGCGCGAGCAGTCATGGGGCTTTCTCAAATTATTACAAATATGGACATTCACCCTGCGTGTACGATTGGACGACGCGTTTTTTTTGACCATGCTTTTGGTGTGGTGATTGGTGAAACCGCTGTGGTAGGTGACGATGTATTGATTTATCAAGGAGTAACACTTGGTGGTGTAAGCTTAGAACGAGGTGTCAAACGTCATCCTACGATTGGCAATAAAACGGTGATTGGTTCTGGAGCGAAGATTTTAGGTGATATCAAAATCGGTGAAAATTGTCGTATTGGCTCAAATTCGGTTGTGGTGAAGAGTATTCCTGATGATTCTACGGCAGTGGGAATCCCTGCTCGGATTATCGAAAAAGGACGAGATAAAAGTCCTATGGCGCATAATAAAATTCCCGATATTAACAAAGAGCTTTTTATTTACATGTTTAAACGTATTAAGATTTTAGAAGAAGCTGTCTTGACCACCAATAAAGACCTTAAAATTAAAGATGATGAATTAGAAGCCATTTATAAATGTTATTTGGAATCTGTTAAAGAGTAAATCCTTTATTTTATCCATTACGGCTTTCTCAACGTAAAAAATGTATGTAGAAACTCCCTTTTTTAGATATAATCACGTCGATATTTTAAAGGGAGAGTCTGATGTTATCAAAACGTATTCAAGTATTGTCACCATCTTTAACGATGGCAATTACCTCTTTAGCCAGAGACTTAAAAGCACAAGGTCGCGATGTACTTAGCTTCTCAGCAGGTGAACCTGATTTTGACACACCACAAATTGTCAAAGATGCTGCCATTGCTGCGATTAACGGTGGTTTTTCAAAATACACAGCCGTTGCAGGAACTCCTGAAGTTCTCAAAGCCATTGCTGGAAAACTCAAACGTGAAAACAATCTTGAATACAAACCCTCAGACATCGTCGTCAATGTTGGTGCTAAACACTCGTTGTTTAATATTTTTCAAGCGATTATTGATGATGGTGATGAAGTCATTATCCCAGCTCCATATTGGGTAACTTATCCTGAAATCGTAAAATACAGTGGCGGAGAGCCTGTATTTATTGATACCGATGAAACCAGTGGGTTTAAAATTACCCCAGCACAACTTCAAGCGGCTATTACACCAAAAACAAAAGTTTTGCTTATCAACACACCGTCAAATCCAACAGGCTCTATTTACTCTAAAGAAGAGCTAACAGCACTTGCGGAAGTCTTAAAAGGTACAAATATCTTAGTGGTTTCTGATGAAATGTATGAAAAAATTATTTTTGATGGTAAAAAATTTACATCAGTCGCTTCTATTAGTGAAGATATGTTTAAACGTACAATTACGGTCAATGGACTTAGTAAATCAGTTTCAATGACAGGTTGGCGTTTTGGTTATATGGCTTGTCCTATCAAAGAGATAACTGATGCGATTGTCGATTTTCAAGGTCAAAGTACTTCTAATATTAACTCCATTACACAAAAAGCGGCTGTTCCAGCACTCGATGGATTGGCAGATGCTGATATTGAAACAATGCGTATTGCCTTTGAAAATCGTCGTAATATGGCGTATGAGCTTTTAAATCAAATTAAAGGCTTAAGTGTTTTAAAACCTGATGGCGCCTTTTATCTTTACATCAACACGAAAGCTGTAGAAGTTGATTCGATGAAGTTTTGCCAAAAGCTTCTTGAAGAAAAAGGGGTTGCCGTTGTTCCTGGTATTGGTTTTGGAAGTGAAGGTTATTTTAGACTTTCATTTGCAACGGATGATGCGACCATTAAAGATGGTATTGCACGTATTGCTTCTTTTGTTGAAAATTACTCTAAGTAAGCTTATTTAGGGCACTTTTTTTCAGGTGCCCTCTTCTTGAAAATCGCACAAAAGTCTCATTCTTTTGGTACAATTCCGACATAATTTTTACATAATATAAGGATTACAATGAACAAGTATGCCATTACACTTGCCAAAACGTGTTTAGGCTGTAAAAAACCTTCCTGTCAAACAGGTTGTCCCGTAGGAACGCCTATCGCAGAAATGATACGTCTTTTTTTAGCAGGTGATATTAAAAAAGCTGGCAAAATGCTTTTTGAAAATAATCCACTCTCTGCCATTTGTTCTTTAGTTTGTCCCCATGAAAAGCATTGTGAAGGGCATTGTGTTCTTAATAAAAAAGGAACAGCGGTGAGTGTTGGAAGTATTGAAAATTATATTTCTGATTTGTATATGAATGATTTGCAATTTGAGAAGCCTGCAAAAAATGGTCACAAAATTGCTATTATTGGAAGTGGTCCTGCTGGTATTGCTTTAGCCTTTCTTTTAGGTGCCAAAGGGTATGAAATTACTATGTATGATGCGCATGATAAAATCGGTGGAGTTTTGCGTTATGGTATTCCTGATTTTAGACTCAATAAAAGTATTTTAGACACGATTGTTACAAAACTTGAACAACTCGATGTATGTATTCGTCCCAATATCACAATTGGTAAAAACATTACGATTAGTGACCTATTCCGTGACGAATTTAAAGCAGTTTTTATAGGAACAGGGGTTTGGTCATCCAAGAAGCTTGGCATTAAAGGCGAGAGTTTAGGACACGTTCATTTTGCGATAGATTATCTCAAAAGTCCATCGGTATACCGTTTAGGCAAACGTGTTGTTGTTTTAGGTGCGGGAAATGTAGCTATGGATGTGGCTCGAACAGCGGTAAGGAATCATGCTAAAGAAGTGATTATCTTGTACCGAAGAGGGATGGAGGATATTCCCGCATCACATCATGAAGTTGAGTGTGCAAAAATCGATGGTGTGAAGTTTGAACTTTATAAACAACCTATTGAAATCACAGAAGAAGGTGTGAAGTATTTAGCAACGAATGGCGATGAAGAGGAAGGTTTTATTGAAGCTGACACCATTCTTGTAGCGATTAGTCAAAATCCTACTGATAATATTGTTAAAAATACACGTGAAATTGAAGTCGATGGAAAAGGACTAGTGATTACCGATGAAAGTGGACGCACAACGATGGAAGGTGTTTTTGCTTCGGGTGATGCTGTTACAGGAGCTAGAACGGTTGTTGAGGCGGTTGCATTTTCAAAACGCGTTGCAGTTGCGATTGAAGAGTATGTGGCTACATGTAAGGCATAAAAGCCTTACATGTAAAAGTGTTTATTGTTTGGTTTGATCACCAAATTGTGATTTAGCTGTATTAAGAGCGTTGATAAGTTCATCTAGGTTTTCGTAAGGGATATGTGCTTTCCAATCTGGCTCATCCGCATTTTTTTTGAGTGAAATCCCAATGCTTACGACAGGAAATGAGCCATTTCCGTAAGGTTCTTCTAAATGCGAAATAGAGATAATGCCATTTTTTGTGCCCGCTAAGGGAAATTGTGTCAGAATAGTATTTTTACCACCCATGTGAAATCCTTTTAATTTTTTTTGAAAAATCGCGCAATTTTAGCTTGTGTTTTAAGCCATTCGCTGTGCAAACTCAGAGGAAAACCACCATAGGTGTGACCTCCTTCGATTGATTTTGAAACACCACCACGTGCAGCAATCACAGCAAAGTCTCCAATTTCAAGATGACCTGCTGTGGCACTTTGCCCACCCATGATAACATTTCTACCTAATTTTGTCGAACCTGAAATTCCTGTTTGTGCTACGATGATGGAGCCTTGTCCTATTTCACAATTATGTGCAATTTGAACAAGATTGTCTATTTTTGTTCCTTTTTTAATGATGGTTGAGCCAAAGACGGCTCGATCTATCGTAGAATTAGCTCCAACTTCCACATCTTCTTCTAAAATAACATTGCCACTATGATGAATTTTAATATGCTCACCTTTTGCAGTATGCGCATAACCAAATCCATCACCGCCAATAATGACACCTGCTTGTAAAATACAGTTTGCTCCAATGACACTTTTATCGTAGATAACGACATTGGGATAGATTATTACATTTTTACCGATAGAAACATCTGCTCCAATGGTAACATTGGGCATGATGTGTACACCTTCTTCAATCACGCTTCTACTACCAAGGATGACATTTGTCGCGATAAAAGTATTAGGAGCAATCGTTGCAGGTGTTGAAGTATCAAATGGTTTACATGTAAAGAGTGCACTTGCGTACGCCATGCTCAAATGGGGAGTTGGTGTGATGAGTGCTTGTGTGGTAGAAGGGAGAAACGATGCAAAGTTTTCAGATACGAGCACGGCTCCTGCGTGTGTCTTTTTTAAATCTTCAAGCAACTTAGGATTGTCAAAGTAGGTAAGCTGAGACGAAGTCGCCTCTTTAAGTGTGCCTAAAGAGGTAACTTCACTATCTTTTCCTGAAAAACAAAGACCCAATTTTTGGGCAAGATCACTTAGAAACATCAAACATCCATAGCGACGGAGCCGCTTCGTACCATATCGATAGGATTATATTTTTTAACCGCTTTTAAAAAATTATCGATGCGGTTGTAATCATCCGCTACCATGACCACGATAAAATCTTCTCCACTGCTCGCAATTGTGCCATTGTACGCTTTAAGCATCGCATCAAGACCATTAAAATCTTCACTCAAAGGAATTTTAACAAGGGCGAGTTCTTTTTCAACAAACTCACCTGATTCGATAACTTTATACGTAGGGATGAGCTTGTGCAACTGCTTAACGATTTGCTCTAGTACGTGTGTATTTCCCGATGTTACAATTGTCAGACGTGATAAATTTGTCTTAGGAATCGGTGCTACGGTTAAGGAGTCAATATTATACCCTCGTCCCGCAAAAAGACCCGAAATACGAGATAAAACACCATCTTCGTTTAATACAATAACCGATAAAACTCTTCTGATATGTTCCATCGTTTACTCCTTGTACTCTAACATCATATTATAAAGGGTTCCACCTGCTGGAACCATGGGTAAAACATTTTCAAAACGATCGACTTGAACATCAATCATACACACTGTATTAGAAGCAATAGCTTCTTCAAGTGCTTTATCAAACTCTTCTTTTGTTTTAACCCTAAACCCACGCCCTCCAAAACTCTCAACGAGCTTGACAAAGTCAGGTTGCATAGTAAGATCCGTTGATGAATAGCGTTTATCGTAAAAGAAGGTTTGCCACTGGCGAACCATCCCTAGAAATTGGTTATTCAGGATAATGTTGACGACTGCAATTTTACTCTCAACGGCTGTCATCAGCTCTTGAATATTCATCAAAATGGAACCATCACCGGTGAAGTTGATGACCGTTTTTTCTGGTTTAGCGACTTTTGCACCAAGAGCTGCGGGAAGACCAAACCCCATGGTTCCTAGTCCTCCACTGCTCACCCATTGTCGTGGATAGGAAAACGGATAAAACTGTGCAGACCACATTTGATGCTGTCCAACATCGGTGCAGATGATGGCTTTTTCTCCTAATAACTCTCCTACGCGCTCAATTGCCCATTGTGGTTTTAAAATTTCATTAGAGTCTTCGTATTTAAGAGGATGAATTTCATCGTAACGTTTCAATAAATCTCGCCAAGGCTTGTATTTATCCGCATTAACGTGTTCTTTTGCCAGTGGAATCATCGCTTCAACAACGTTTTTAAGGTCACCTACAATAGGATAATCAATCGGAACAATTTTACCAATGCTACTAGGGTCAATATCGACGTGAATGATTTTGGCATGTTTGGCAAATTCACTGAGTTTTCCAGTCACTCTGTCATCAAAACGAGGACCAAACGCTATCATGAGGTCTGCTTCACTCATCGCCATATTGGCACTGTAACAGCCGTGCATTCCTAGCATTCCAAGCAATAATGGATTTTCATCACCCATAACACCCCGTGCCATCAAGGTTTCAACAGCAGGGATGCCACAAATATGTGCAAATTCTCGTACTTCTGCACTCGCGTTTGAATTAATTGCACCACCACCGATGTATAAAACAGGGCGTTTCGCAGTAACAATAGCTTCAATTGCTTTTTTGATTTGGCGAGGATTGCCTTTATACGTTGGCTTATACGTTTGCATTTTGATTTCATCAGGGTATTCAAATTTTGCCATCTGAGCGGTGACATCTTTTGGAATATCCACATGAACAGGACCCGGACGACCACTGCGCGCAATGTAAAAGGCTTCTTTTAAAATACGTGCTAAATCTTTCGCATCTTTGACTAAATAATTGTGTTTAACACACGGACGACTAATGCCCACGGCATCAATTTCTTGAAACGCATCGGTACCTATCATACTAATAGGAACTTGTCCGCTAATGACAACCATAGGAATCGAATCCATATACGCCGTTGCAAGACCAGTGACCGCATTGGTAAAACCAGGTCCGCTGGTTACAAAAGCAACTCCGACTTCACCACTTGCTCTGGCATAGCCATCAGCTGCATGAATCGCTGCTTGTTCGTGTCTGGTTAAGATATGTTTAAAATAGTTTTGTTTATACACTTCGTCATAAACATTCATAATAGCACCACCAGGATAGCCAAAGACGACGCTGACATTCTCCTTGCGTAGTGCTTCTATGACCATTTGGGAACCGCTTAACTCCATGACCTCTCCTTTACAAAAATATTGCTTTTCTTAAAGTGCTACTCTAAAAAAGTGGGACATTATAACAAATAAAGATTAAATAAGGCTCTTTTGCTTAAGAATTGTTAAGAACTCACAGCTTTGTTACAATTTGAAATAGCCACACCCTCTCTCAACCCATCATCCATCACAATACAGCTTTCAAAGCCTAGTTTTTTCATAATCCCTTTCACCAAAACAATGCCAACAATTACCAAATCTCTCCGATTGGTTCCCGTGTAACGTTCTGCTACATGTAAAGGCATAGCACTAAGCTCTTTAAGTGCTGCATCAAAATCATTTACATGTAAGCATTTTCCATTGACTTTTTCAGGTGCATAATGTTCATAGTCTAAGCCTTGTAAAAAAGCAGCAACCGTTGTGGGTGTTCCTGCTGTGGCAATAAGCTGTTTGTAGGTTTTGTGGAGGTTCTTCTCTTCTTTGAGAAAAGAATCGCTCATTGAAAGAAGTGATGAAATGTTTTCATCTAAATGCTCTTTAAAACGTTCAGCTGTGGTTACGATACCAAAAGGAAAGCTTCTGCTTTTTTTTACATATTGGTAACATAAAGTAATTTCTGTCGAACCTCCTCCTAAATCAAAAAGGACATAGGTATCATCGCATAATCCCTCTCGTCTTAAGGCGTGTTCAATGGCTAAAGCTGTGTAAGATGCCTCTTCTTCTCCACTGATAATAATAAACGATAATCCAAATTCTTTTTTGATGAGTGCCAAAACTTCATGCGCATTGCTAGCAACTCGCATAGCTTCTGTTGTAACACAAAAGCTTGGTTCATGTGCAAAATCAAAAAGACTAGAAGCTTCTTGAAGTGCATTTAAAATATTCGTTTGTGCCTCTTCCCCAATACATCGCGTAAGGTGTAAATCTTTAGCCGTACGAACAATTTTTTCAAAGCAGCGTGTACGTTTACATGTAAATGTATCAAATTGAGCAATACGTAAGGTATTGGAGCCCAAATCACAAGCTATCATGGATTATGATTTGCTGAAAATTTTTCTTATAATAAGCCAGAAACCACGTAAAATCGCAACTACAAGATAAAGTAAAAAGGTGTAGAGTAAAGGATGATAAGGCATTTTGTGGGTTGCTAAATGATTGAGGTGTTCAAGAGGATGACTTAGCCACTGGGTCATGTGCATACCCAAAGCAAGAAATAAAAATAAGACACTAAAAATCAATAATTCTTTTTTTAACATATAAAATACTTTCATCAAAAAATTTAAATAATTGTATGAAAAAAAGACTTAATCATAGGTTTCGAATAATGTTACATTATTGGGATAATTTTAGAGTATTATAAATAACTAAAATTATCAACTATAATATTACAAAATAAAGAAAATCTTATATTTTAATATGTAGAATGACGAAATATACCAAAAAGAAGGATGGGCCAATGAAGTCAGACAAAATCATCGAAGAGATTCTGCGCGATATTGAAAAGCACGAAGGTGTGATGTCACGTCGTGATGCGATGAAGTTTTTAGCAGTTTCTCCTGTTGCCGCAAGTGTACTCGCAAGTACGACAACAGCGACAGAAGCACTCGCAGCATCAGATGCAAAGGGAAAAATTTTGATTGTTGGTGGAGGGTTAGCGGGTGTTGCTACGGCGGCTAAACTGACCAGTAGACTTTCAAATCCTGATATAACCATTATCGAGCCTAATCCCAAATCGGTTTCGTATCAACCTGGGCAAACACTTATTGCTGGCGGTGTATGGCAAAAAAGTGACATTGAGTACGAAACAGAAAAATTTATGCCAAAAGGTGTGAAGTGGATTAAAGAGAGTGTTGTCTCTTTTGATCCAAAAAGTAACACTGTCAAAACATCGGGTGGACAAGAAATTAGTTATGACTATATGGTTGTGGCAACAGGATTGGTGCTTGATTTTGCTGCGATTAAAGGATTGGAAGGTGTCATTACATCGTATGGTGCCAATGATGTTGTAAAACAAAAAGTAGGTAAAAACGGGGTTTATTCTATCTATTTTGCTGATGGTGCAGTTGATACATACAAAGGTATCCAAGAGTTGATTGTCAAAGCAAAAGCACATAAAGGGGCTGAAAAGCTTCAAGCACTTTTTAGCGATCCAGCAACACCGATTAAGTGTGGAGGTGCCCCTAAAAAGATTATGTATATCGTGCATGATTTATTAGTTAAGGCAGGTGTAAGAGATAAAGTAGAGCTCATTTTCCTTCCGAGTGGTGATAAAATGTTCGGTGTACCTGAATATAACACGGCTATTTTTGAACAATTTAAGGTAAGAGATTTTAAATGGGAATTTAAAACCAATCTGGTTGCCATCGATACAGAGAAAAAAATAGCTACATTTGAGAAAAAATGGCTTGAAAAAGGTGAATTCGATGAGGATCTTAAAGAATACACAATGATTTCGATGAGTAAAAACGTCGAGAAAAAGTATGATTTTATCCATATTACCCCTCCTCAAAAAGCACCCGATGCTGTTGGTAAATCTCCAATTGGATCAGCAAAAAGCTGGGTACCTGTGGTTCAAGAAACCTTACAACATGTCACGTATAAAAATGTTTTTGCACTGGGTGATGTGGCTGCTGTTCCAATGGGAAAAACGGGAGGAAGTGCACGAAAGCAATACAATGTTGTGGCTGAAAATCTCATTGCTGTTATGGAGAAAAAAGAGGCCTTGCCTGCAAAGTATGATGGTTATACAGTGTGTCCGTTGATTACTAGTCTTGGAACAGTCATGTTAGCTGAATTTAATTGGACAGCAAAGCCTACACCTTCTTTCCCTCTTGATCCTTCACAAGAACGTTGGATTTGGTGGTTACTTAAAGTGTATGCTCTCAAACCAATGACAATTTACGGTATGCTTTCAGGCAGAGCTTAATTTTAGTTATAATAATAAAAGGAAAAACTTATGAAAAAAATAACATTAACGCTTTTTACGCTTACTACGATGTTGGTTCTAAGTGGCTGTGGAGATAAACCAAAGTCAGATATTGTTACATATAAATACACACCTGCTGAAGTGTATAAAGCAACATGTGCGCATTGTCATGGTGATAAAGGCGAAGGAATGCCTGAGAAAAAAGGGCCTGCGATTGATAAAAAAACCATTCCTGAACTTGAGATGGACTTGTTTGATATCAAAAATGGTGGACTTGGGCAGTCAACAGCGAGTGAGCATGATGTTATGGAACATAATATGAAAAAGCTCAAAGAAAAAGGCTACGAATACGATGTTAAAGCGATGGCAAATTATATTTACAATTCGTTTAATCGTGCTAAATAAAAATGTAAAAGCACTATTTTTTGATGGGATTTCCCATCAAAAAATAGTAAAGTGTTTTTAAATGCATCAAAAAAAAGGCTTAGTTTACGTTTGGCCCTTGTGTACACGCATCATTCATTGGATGCTTGCACTCTCTTTTTTATTTTCTTTCATAACGGCTTTTTTTCATCACTACTTTACACTGCATAGTGCGTTTGGTTATCTTTTTGGAGTTATTCTTCTTTTTAGGCTTCTTTGGGGATTTATAGGTCCAGATTATGGTACATTTATGATGTTTACATGGCGCTTAGATGCATTACGCTTCTATTTTGAAGAAAAAGTTAAAAATCGTTGGCGTAAAATTCATCCAGGACACAATCCTGCTTCTAGTTGGTTTACATTGATTGTTCTTAGTTTGGGACTCAGTATTGTCTTTAGTGGTCTTTTATTGTATGGTATTCAAGAAGGCAGTGGTTTTTTTGGTTTTTTAAATGCAAACTATTTTTCTAAAAGTTTTTATATTGACCACTTCCATCGGATTGTCTCTTTTATTTTATTGGTATGGGCATTTATTCATATTTTTGGTGTGTTAATTGAGCAGTTTTATCATAAAACACAGATGGTTTTTGCCATGCTCTCAGGCTATAAACGTTGTGAGGGAGATGATACTTCTATCTCATTTTTACATCAACTCTTAGCGTATAGCGCAATCATTTTAGCATGCGGTATTTTTTATACGGTAGCATTTAAACATGAGAGTTTATTCACAAGCAGTGTTTTTCAAAAAAAAGTCTATGCTGAAGAAAATCATGCTTTTGATATCAAGTGTGGTAAGTGTCATAAACACTACCCTCCTTTTATGTTACCTCAAGCATCATGGGAAAAATTGATGGATGGGTTGCACAATCATTTCGGTGAAGAGATTTTAGAGCATAATATTTCTAAACCAGATCAGAAGAGCATTCGAGCTTATTTGGTGGGCAATAGTGCGGAGAGCTCAACGCATAAGTTAGCGTTTAAAACCTTAGAATCGTTAGGAGAGATGCGCCCTATTTCTATCACAAAATCACCCTATTGGCGTGAAGCACATCGGCATATCGATGATTCGTTTTTTAAACATCCTGAGGTGAAAGATAAATCAAACTGTTTTGTTTGTCACCAAAATTTTGAATACGGTATTTTTGATAATGCACTTATTCGCTTACCTTAGACCAAAGGGCTTCAGCTTCTTTGCGTGTTGAAGCGTAGTGAATATTTTGAAGTCCGATTTTTTTATCGGTGCGCATCAATTTTTTTAAATTTTCAGTATTTGCCCCTGTTATTCTAATGACTTTTGAGATAGAAAACTTTTGAAGCATCATCTGGCTTAATTTACACATGACCTCAACATCATACTCAGAAGAGATTTTGCATAAACTCATATCGTTGACGATAATAAACTCTTTTTTAAACTCTGAACATTTTTGACTAAACTCATTAATATACTCTGCTAGTTTATCTTTAGGAGTCATGCCAATAATATTAATAAATAAAATATTGTTTTCTTTATCGACACGAAATGTTAGCATCGGCTTCCTTTTTTTAATAAGCAATTTCAAAAATAAAGTATAACACACTTTGAAACAAACTGAAATAATTTAGAGATTATATTTTGGCTATAATATAACCCTATCTTTTGCATGCTTACATGTAAAAAATGATGATGTATTTAAAAAAGGATATTCGATGCTTTTAGGTGTAAATATTGATCATATCGCCGTTTTGAGAGAAGCGAGAAAGATTAATGATCCTGACCCATTGGATGCTTTGAGTATAGTTAAGCGTTCAGGTGCAGATCAAATAACCATTCATTTACGAGAAGATAGACGACACATTCATGATAATGACGCACAAAAAATTATTCAAAATTCTCATTTGCCTGTTAATTTAGAATGTGCTATTAATGAAGAGATGATTGAAAAGGCTCTTTTGTTGCATCCGCATCGTGTCACGTTAGTACCTGAAAAAAGAGAAGAAGTGACGACGGAGGGTGGATTAGATGTGATTAAAAATTTTGATACGATTGCTCGCATTGTCGAAAAATTTAAAGACGCGCATATAGAGCTTTCTTTATTTATTGACCCTTCTTTTGAAATGGTAGAAGCCTCATCAAAGCTTAAAGCTCAGTGGATAGAACTTCACACAGGAACCTATGCTAATCTTTACGCGATGCTTTATTCCAACCTTTCAACTTCGCACCATAGTATCAAAGCACTTGAACTAGACCGTAAAACGTTACATGTAAAACTGGAAAAGGCAACAGAAGAACTATCGCGTTCAGCAAAAGAAGCACATCGTTTAGGATTAAAAGTAGCTGCGGGACATGGGCTGAATTATCATAATATCAAGGCGATTAAAGCCATTGAAGAGATTATTGAGCTTAATATTGGTCAAAGTATTATTGCGCGTTCCGTTTTCACAGGACTTGAAAGTGCAATTAAAGAGATGGTGGAACTTTTAAAATGAAAATAGCAATTAGCATCGGTGACTTAAACGGTATAGGATTAGAAATCGCTCTACGGGCACATGAAGAGGTGTGTAAGCATTGCCAACCGATTTATTGCATCAATGAAAGTATGTTGGCATGGGGCGCTGCACTTTTAGGTTTGGATGTTCCAAAAGATTTTGAGATACGTGATTGTGGTAAGATTTTTGAAATTCAGCCCGGCATTTGCAGTGCTGAAGCGGGCGAATCTTCGTATGACTCTTTTATCACCGCTGTCGCACTGGCTAAAAGTAAAGAGGTCAGTGGTATTGTGACGTTACCTATCAATAAAGAATCGTGGGCACTTGCTGGACTTGAGTACAAGGGACACACAGACGCTCTGAGTGATTTATTAGGGTGTGAAGCTATTATGATGTTAGGTTGTGAAGAGATGTTTACCATTCTTTATACGCATCATATTCCACTCAAAGATGTTTCTCATGAGATAAAAGCTAAAAAACTCAAACCTTTTTTACTCAAAGTGTATGAAGAGTTAGGCGTAGAGCATATTGCCGTTTTAGGTCTTAATCCTCATGCAGGGGACAATGGTGTCATTGGTGATGAAGATGAAGAGATCAAAAAAGCCATCACAAAAGCCAATCACTTCTTAGAGCGAGAAGTCTTTTTTGGTCCTTTTGTTCCTGATATGGCATTTACCAAAGCCAATCGCGAAAAATTTACCCACTTTGTTTGTATGTACCATGACCAAGGGTTGATTCCTCTTAAAATGCTCTATTTTGAAGAGAGCATCAATGTCAGTCTAAATGCTGGGATTGTTAGAACATCGGTTGATCACGGAACGGCATTTGATATTGCCTACAAAGACGCAAATCCTTCACTATCTAGTTATATCAATGCCGTAAAAGAAGCGGTTAAACTAGCGTTTGGAAAGACACTTCTGACATTTTAATGCGTATGATGACCATCATGGTCGTGATGATGATGATGGTGGTCATGGGCGTGCTCATTTCTAATATTGATAGAGCAAACTAAGCCTTGCGGCGTAATTTCATATATTTTCTCAACCACAGATTCAATGAACTCTTTGTGGTGTGAGACAATGATAATGCTTTTATCAATTTTACGTAAAATCTCAATTAAACGTAGTTGCATCGCATGGTCTAAGCCATTGGTCGGCTCATCAAGAAGCATCAGTTTTGGCTCAACAATCAATACACCAGCTAGTGCAACAAGCTTTTTTTCTCCACCTGAGAGATGATAGACAATCTTTTTAGCCAAATGCGAAATCCCTAAATCTTGAAGTATCATCGCTGTTTTAAGCTTTGCCTCTTCTTTTGTTGCGCCAAGGGCAAGTAAACTAAAGGCAACATCATCTTCGACAACAGGTGCTAAAAATTGATTGTCAGAGTCTTGAAAAAGATAGCCTATTAAAGGGCGCATAACTTTAAAATCATTCGCACAGAGCATCGGTTTGTGGAAGAGTTCTAAGGTTCCTTGTTCGATGCCACGAAGCCCTGCAATGGTCTCAAGCAGTGTTGTTTTACCACAGCCATTAGGTCCAATAATAGCAATTTTTTCTTTATGTGAGACATCAAGCGTAATGTTTTGATACAGTTGAATACCTTCACGTGAGGTGGAGAGATTTTTAAGTGTGACAGAACAACTCATATCAACATTCCTATTCGTAAAGTAAGGGCTAGAAGCGTTATAGCACACAAGAGTATATCATAGCCAGAGAGAGTGACGTGGGAGTTTAGTGTGTAAACTTCGCCTTTAAACCCTCTAAGGTGCATTGCTTTTTGAAGCTGTGTTGAACGCTCCAGTGCTTTTATCAATAAAATACCCACAAAGCCAGCCATCGTTTTATAGGTGAGAAGGTCTGTTTTAGGAGAAAAACCTCTTACATGTAAGGTGTTTTTAAAAAGCTCAAACTCTCTTTTGATAAGGAAAATAGACTTAGCAGTAAAGAAAAAAAGGGCTGTAAGCTTGTGTGGAAATCGTAATTGTCGCATCCCTAAAGAGATGGCAAACTCATCTTTATCGTAAAAAAGTAAAAGAATAAACGCCAAGATAAGGTTTGAGCGTATAAAAATCAATAATGCAAGAGAGACGTTATTTTGTATGAAAAGGGTGAGTACGACTAAGAGGATAAGGGTGTTGAGCCAAAAAAGACGCTTTAAAAGTATAACCCAATGGCTACGTGCAATCATCATCATAAATATCAAAGGAAAAAGCATAGGAAAAAAAAGATGGGTTTGTAAAGCAATGATAGTGCTATAACTAAGCGCTAAAAGCAGTGCAATACTAGGGGTTATCGAGATAGAGGGTGTTTTTTGAACCACGTTAAGACTCCAAAGAAAAGGAAAATTATAGCAAGTCCTAATGCTATTTTAACCCATGCATGTTCCGTTGGCTCTTTTTTTGGTTCACTTTGAGCGATATAATGAATCTGTTGCTGATGCCCCATGCCCGCTTCAACGACAATGAAAAAGGAAGAAGAAGGTAATGAAAGTGACACCTTACCTTCATCATTCGTCTTTGTTTGTGTTAATTCATGCTGATTTTCATCCAAGAGGTAGACTTGACACCCTTTGCAAGGAGATGATTTTGTAAAATAACTGTGTATAAAAAGCTTCCCCGCTTCATCATAAGCAAAAATATTGAGCTTGTGTGCCAACAGTGATGACGTAAAAAAAAGTGTGAAAAGGAGAAAGAAGCGCATTAGTGTTTCTTTACATGTAATAATAAAGCAGGAGAGACTTTTTCAATGAAACGCAGTGCAAACAGTGTTATCAACCCTTCGATAATCATCACAGGAAGATGCGCTAAAAGTGCTAGTTTTGCTGCATCAACAAATAATTCACCATTGAGAGAAAGTGTCAAAGAGAGTAAAAGTGCTGAAAGGCATAAAGGGATAAATCCTAACGCAAACCAAAGTATATTTTTTTGCCATGCGTG
This sequence comes from Sulfurospirillum sp., assembly GCA_018058685.1. Classification (GTDB taxonomy): domain Bacteria; phylum Campylobacterota; class Campylobacteria; order Campylobacterales; family Sulfurospirillaceae; genus Sulfurospirillum. The sequence goes on along the minus strand of JAGOZL010000010.1, from coordinate 3,726 downwards.
TTTAACGGGTATCGTGAAAAGAAATCCTGCAAGAAGTGCAGGCGTGGCAAGATTGAAAAGATTGATACCCAGTGTCGTGATGCCTCCAAAGCCAAATAAAAGAGCTTGAAGTAACAAAGCAACAAAAATCGCAATAAAAGCACGCATTCCTAAAAGTGCACCAACCAAGCCACCTAAAACCAGATGAACAGAGGTTGGACCAATGGGGATATGAATAAAGGTAGCTAAAAAAAAGAGTGCTGAGAGAACAGCAGTTTTGGGGATTTCTTCATCTTTGAGTGTCTTAAAAGCATAAAAGGTAAGCACAGCCGATATACCTGCACCTACCATTAAAATCTCAGGTTTTAAAATCCCTTCGCTTAAATGCATACTATTTCATCGCTTCTGTTTTAATCCAAAGTACAGCACCCAATTCTATTGGATAGCTTTTTCCATCTTTTTTAATTTTTTCATCGTCTTCCATCAATGCGGCAAAACCCCACCAACCTTCTTCAGGGAGCGCTACATGAAAAATACCATTTTTATCAGCCTTGACCACTTGCGTGATGTACATATCATTGGGAGCTTTAAAACCTTTGGTGTTGTAAAATTCATACTCGATTTCTACATTGGGAACAGGTTTTCCTTTGTAGAGGACTTGTCCGCTAAAAAGATTTCCTGCATAAAGTGAATAAGGACGAGCAAGAGGAATAATCTCTGCTTTTAGTCCAATAGGCTGATCCCAACCCTCCCCTGAACCAAAAGCATCGATGATTGTTTTGGTTTGATGACGGATAAATTTTTCTTCTGAGGGCTCAAAATAAGGAATGGGGTCAACATAAAGTTGATAAACACCGGGTTCTTTAATCACATATTCACTTTTCCAACTGCTTAACTTGTCTTTTTGCACGAGTTGAAGATTTGAAAGAAGAGAGGTTTTTTTACCCTCACTAAAGATACCTGCTTCTTTGGGTTTTTCCATATGCATGAGTTCTTGCTCAAATGGGTGTGTAAATTCATAGTGAATCGTAACTTTAGGATTTCCACCTTGTTCAATGACCGTTTTATCCGTCATAACAGTTTGGAAATGGGCAAACAACGACGATGCACACACAAGTGATGCTAGTAATACTTTCATACAAATACTCCTCATAAATAATACTGATATTAAATTAGTGTTATTTTTGCATGAAGTATGTAAAAACGAGCTTAAAAAAGCCAAAACCTAAAAGTAATAAAAAATGAGATATTTTTATGTTCAGACGAGTTGTTGGAGTTTTTCAATGGTTGAAGAAAAATCATCATTTTCGATGCGATGAGCCACAAAAGAAGGTTTTTTGTAAACTTTATCGTAATATTCTGTCAGTAACAGTGTGGCAACGCGCGTTAAATCATGCTGATTAAACGCTGCTATAGCTTCTTCTTTAGCACTTTTTTTGATGTAGGGAGTGATTTTTTCCATCGCTTGCGCGAAAAAATCAGGATCAATACTCTCATAATCTTTTAAAATGCGCATCACTCTTTGTTCAAGTGGTGCTGTGATTTCGATGCGTTTCCCCTCTTGCATCTTTACATGTAAATGGGATGGAATGGTAATATTTCCCATACGTTTACTCTCCCCTTCGATAAAAATTGTCTCATCAGGGTTTATTGTGTGCAAAATATCGCACAGCATGTTTTCAAAAGCTTTTTGAGTGGGTTGTGCTCCTTTGATAGCGCCAAAAGAAGAGCCCATATGATTGGCCAAGCCTTCAAGGTCGATGGAGGGAGAAAGAGCGCTCAAAAGTTCTGTTTTTCCACATCCAGTATTGCCTCCAAGGACAATAAACTTCTCATGAGTAAAGCGCTCAAGGTAAGCTAAAACGTAGTTTCGATAACTTTTGTACCCACTTTCTAGTTTAAACACTTGATACCCAATGCTAGAGAGAATGAGTGCAATAGAGCTTGAACGAAGCCCTCCTTTCGCACAATAAATACCAATACGTGAGCCTATTTTGTACTGTGCATAAATACGAGGAATGTACGAAGCGACATTGGCGCAGATGTAAGAAGCCCCTAAAGCTTTTGCATCGTTACGTGAGCTTTGTTTATAGATGGTGCCAACTTCATGGTGTTCGGCGTCACTTAGAGCATAGAAATTTTGCGCATGAGGAATGTGAGATTCGAAAAATTCTTTAGGGCTTCTTGCGTCGATTAAAAGGTCAAAATTGTTCTTTTGCTGGACAAATGTTTCAACATCCAAAATGGTTAACATTCAATATACTTTGGTACTAAAGCTTTCATCGTAGAATAGATGGCTTCAAAATCGGTTCCATAAACCCTTGTATGCGCTACCGTCGTGATAAAATTTGTGTCGCCAAGCCAGCGAGGAATAATATGATAATGGATATGCTCCGCAATCCCAGCACCCCCACTCTTTCCTAAATTCATCCCTAAATTGGCACCTTGCGCACCAAATCCTTCTTTCATCATTTTGACACAGCGTTGAGCAATTAAGGAGAGATGTAACCATGTCTCAGGCGAAAGCTCTTCAAGTGCGTCTGTGTGATGATGCGGAATCACCATAAAGTGCCCTGGTGAATACGGATAGCGGTTCATCACGATAAAACAGTGCTCATCTCGGTAAAGGACATGATGCTCCGTGTCACACTCAGGATGCTCCGTGATATGGCAAAACACACATCCTTCGCTTTTCTCCGTAAAATAAGCACTCCGCCAAGGTGCGTACATGTAATCCATCAATCCACCTTTTTAACAGCACGCAGTGAAGCTTCGATGTCATCTTCACGCATAAAATATTCACCAATTAAAAAAGCATCGGCTCCAACTGTGCTTAAGTGTTTAATCGTCTCTTTATCTTTAAGACCACTTTCCGCGACAATAATTTTACCATTAGGAATGAGAGGCATCAGTTTTTCCGTTAAGCTCATATCCATCTCAAAGGTTTCTAAATTGCGATGGTTAATGCCAATAATAGTTGCTCCCGCAAAAATCGCTTTAATCAAATCTTCTTTATCATGAATCTCCACTAAAACTTCTAAACCAAGTCTGAGTGCGTATTCTAGTAAATGTTTGAGTTCTTGCTTGCTTAGGGCTTTTGCAATCAATAAAATAAAATCCGCTCCATACACAAGCGCTTCTAAGATTTGATACTCATCTACGATAAAATCTTTACGGAGTAAAGGTGTAGGAACGTAGCGTCTGATTTGGGTGAGATATTCTAAATTACCTTGAAAAAAATGAGGCTCTGTTAAGACAGAAATAGCATCCGCACCTCCGAGTTCATACGCTTTTGCAATCATCAATGGGTCAAAATTTTCCTTGATAACACCTTTACTAGGACTCGCTTTTTTGACTTCTGCAATAATGCGGTAAGGATTTTCGGGCGTTGCTTTAAGGTAAGGCTTAACATCGCGCGGCATGAAAGGGTTGAAGGCAAGACTACGTCCTAGCCAGTCCATCGTGTATGTTTTTTTTCGTTCTTCTAAATCCTCTTTGGTTTTTTGGATAATTTCATCAAGTATCATGGTTTCTCTTTCAAACATTTTTTAATCGCTTCAATATGCACAATCACTTCTTCTTCATAAACATGCTCACCAAAATATTTCATAATTTCATAAGCTTCGGCACATTTTCCTTGTTTGTATAAACCCCATGCCAGTGAGTCTAAGTAGTAAGGAGAGTTTGGCTCAAGCTCAAGTGCGCGTTGAACAAGGCTAATACCTTTTGCCACATCAATATCGTGGT
>JAGOZL010000045.1 GCA_018058685.1 Sulfurospirillum sp. | reverse complement strand
CATGTTCTAAAGAGATGCACTGAGGTACAAAACGCGTTCCTCCGCATAAGGTGACGATTTTGACATTATGTCGGTAACGTGCTAATTTTCTAAGCTCACTTGATACTTGTTCGGCAAGCTCTCTGGTAGGGCAAAGAATGAGCGATTGGATGTTCATGTCGTTTACATGTAAATTCATGAGCAATGGCAATCCAAACGCAGCCGTTTTGCCACTGCCCGTTTTTGCCTTAGCTTTGACATCACGTCCGCTTAACACCGCAGGTAAACACGCCTCTTGAACGGGTGTCATCGTGACGTAGCCTAAATCATTTAGGTTTTGAAGCAATTTTTCATCGCTGATGTAATTACTAAAAGAGCCTCCCACTAAAAACTCGCTTTCTGATCCCAAAGATCAGGGGTAAACTGTAAACATTTGTTACGCCCACTCTCTTTTGCCTTATACAATGCCACATCCGCAAACTTAATGACTTGCCAAAATCCATCGGCATCATTAGGAAAATCACTGATTCCCATACTTATTGTTTTTTTCAAAATTCCCTCATTGGTTTTAAAACTGTGTTCTTCCACGGCTAAACGTATCTTTTCTGCGACTTTAAACCCATACCCTACTTCGGCATCAATGAGCAAAATCAAAAACTCTTCGCCACCAAAACGAATCACAATGTCTGATTCTCGTACACATTTTTTTAAGATATGCGATGTCTCTTTAAGCACACTATCCCCCACATCGTGACCAAACTTATCATTGACTTGTTTAAAGTAGTCCATATCACACATCAATAAACTAATCTGCTTTTTACGACGCAAGGTACTTGCGATGATTTGGTTCGAGTGGTCTTGTAAGAAGCGACGGTTATAAAGCCCTGTTAAGCCATCAACGAGGGATGACTCTCTTAAGGTGTGCATCAAACGCTTGGTTTCGATGACAGAGAGCGAATGCTTGATGTAACTCTCCGCTTTAAAAATCTTCTCATTAATACTTTCTATCTCATCAGCACTTTTGCCTGTATCAAAAACAAATTGCACGACTGCTCCCGCATGACCTGCGACGATGAGAGGAATACAAATGTGCTTTTTCCCATCTTCTTTCATAAACTCTTTACAAATGCCCTCATACTCGAAAGAAGAGACTTTGTGCCCCGTTTTTTGCGCACGACACAAGGAGCAACTGTGTAAAATCTCTTCATTACACGATAACAACTCACTTTCATCGCTCACATACGGATAGACCACGCTCATCGTTCCCTTAGCCGCATTGACATCAAAAATACGATAATGCTCAATGCCAACCTCTTTTTCAAACACTTCACCCAAACGTGTGTAAACTACCTCAAGCGAGTTGTCTTCTTCAATCACTTTTTTAAAAACGGTCACACCATACACCGTGTCAACAAGCTTGTTAAACTCTCGTGAGAGTTTGCCTATCTCATCTTTTGACTTAATAATCAGCTTTTTACTTAAATCCACTTCACCTGTACTTAGGGAGTGAATTTGTTGGATGATAGACTCTATTGGTTTTGAAAACGCCTCTCTCAACCACCTTGTAAAGAAAAGTAACAGCATGATGGCACCTAAAATCACAAAAGCAATCGTGTTGATAGAAAAACGAATCGTATCAATAACATTTTGCGAATAATCCTCATAAAGAGTGTTGATACGCTGCGCAAATGTTTTCGTCATTTTTTGTGTTTTGCCCAAATGCATCGAAAGTGTTTCATTGATTTTTGCTATTTCGGTAACACTTAAAGCACTTTTTCTTTTTTGGATGCCTAAAACCATCTCATCCATAGCATCTATCTCAACTAAAATCGCTTTGAGCATGTTTAAGCTTTCTTCATCATCTTGCGATAGGGAACGAATCACCATCTCAAAAATATTGCCTTTTTGAGAGCTTTTTTGTGTCTGACTCATCGCTTCTGCTAATGCATTTTTCATATGGGAAAGAGAAAGTTTTATCGTCACAATCTTAGATGAAAACTCATCATCAGCATCTAGGGGCAAGTTGTGTTCTAGTCCTAAAAGCTGGGGTTCTAGCGCATAGACTACTTTCGTATAAGGAAGCGCTGTGTGCGTAATTTGCGAGTATCGGTAATGAATAAAGCTCAAAGAAGCAACACACACCGTTCCAATTAAAATAAACCAAAATAGTGCGCCAAATTCAAAGAGTAAAAATTTTTTACGAATTGGAAGATTGATAAACGTGATAAACTGCACAAAATTTCGCCAAAAAGCCGTCATTTTTTCCATCCATAGTGTTGGTATTTTATTAAGAATCACTGAAAAGTAGAAGGTAAATAGTATCATAAAAAAGGTTTATTATCAAAACCATAAAGAGATTTGGTATAATCAATCCAAAATTATTTATGAAAGAGACAAATGAAGCGCTACCCAACATTCAAAACATCCCTCATTTCAAGACTTTTTGGACTTTTTGCCTCAAAATCCTTCCCCACTTTTTTTCAAACAATTATCAACAAAACCTATACATCTCTTATGCACGTTGACTTAAAAGAGTTTCAAACACCACAAAGCTATAAAACCCTCAATGCCCTTTTTACACGCAAGCTTATCACACCTCGCTCTTTTGATAGTGCAGACCATGTCTTTATCTCGCCATGCGATAGTTTTATTAGTGCGTGCGGTGAAATCACCAACAACACAGCCCTACAAATCAAAGGGCATCGTTATGGGATTTCTAGTTTGTTAGGGGATTACTGTTCTTTAAAAACAAAAGAATGCCTTAATGGAGGAACTTACCTTAATTTTTATCTCTCACCTAAAGACTATCATCGTTACCATGTGCCTATCGATATGCGCATCGCAAAAGCCATTCATATCCCTGGAAAACTCTACCCTGTCAATTTTACATGGTTGCGTAAAATCGAAGGGCTTTTTAGTGAAAATGAACGTGTCGTTTTAGAATGTTATACCAAAGAAGAGAAGCTTTTTTATATGGTCTTTGTAGGCGCTTTAAATGTCGGAAAGATGTGTTTTACTTTTGATGAGCGCATTCAAACCAATGCCAAAGCGTCCATTCAACAGTGTTACATGTACAAAAATCTTACCTTAACGAAAGGTGATGAGTTAGGACATTTTCAGATGGGCTCGACCATTGTGATGTTTTTTGAAAAAGAGAGTTTTACATGTAATGCGCAAGAAAATGTCGCGATTCGATTTGGAATGAGCTTAGGAGTAAAGGTCTAATCAATGCTAGAGCATAAAATAGAAACACTCATCGCACAATGCAGTAACATTTCATTGCTCTATGTCGAAGACGACACCCACACACGAGAAGCCACATTAGCCATTTTAGATGAGATTTTCACCACCATATTTGTTGCAAAAGATGGAGATGAAGGACTAAAGCTTTACCAAGAAAATGCTCAAACGATTGACTTAATCATCACTGATATCACCATGCCAAAACTCAATGGTCTTGAGATGATTGAACGCATTCGTGAAGAAAATAAAGATGTTGTCATCATCGTTTTTTCTGCCCATAACGAATCATCTTACTTTGCACAAACCATAGAAATGGGAGTTGATGGTTATTTAATTAAGCCTTTGAAAACCAGTCAACTTTTTCAAACACTTTCCCGTGTTGTTGAAAAGATATCGTTACGTAAAGAGTATATTGCAAACCTTAATTTGCTCGAGCAATACAAAGCCATCACCAATAAAAGCTCTATTATTTCCAAAACAGACACCAAAGGGATTATCACCTACGTCAATGAAAAATTTTGCCAAATCTCAGGGTACAAAGAGAGTGAACTCATCGGGAAGCCTCACAATATCGTGCGCCATCCTGATATGCCCTCTTCTGCTTTTAAAGAGCTTTGGAGCACCATCCAAAACAAACAAACTTTTCAAGGCGTGGTTAAAAACCGTGCTAAAAATGGTGATCCTTACTATGTTAAAACGACCATTCAGCCTATCTTAAATGCACAAGGTGAGATTGAAGAGTATATCTCTTTGCGTCACGATATCACTGAGATCATGAGCGATAAAAAACAGCTTTTTGACTACCTTGAAGCCAACAAACTCTCCGTACTCATCTTGGTTCAAATCGAAGATTATGATACCCTTGAAAAATTTTATGACCGCTCTAGTGTTGAGAAGATAGAACAAATCTTTGGAAAAACTTTGCTCTATCTTATGCCAAATATTTGGGGCTTTCAAAGAGTGTATCATCTGGAAAATGGCTTATACGCCTTTGCGATTGATCGCAGAAGTTGTCAAGCCAATGAAAAAGAGATTGAAGAGGTTTTAGAAAAGCTATTAGTCAATATCAAAGAGTATATCGTTAAACTTGAAGGTATTGAGTATGATATCTCTGCGATTTGTAGCTTTACGTACGGTGTTTTTAGAATTTTTGAAGATGCAAAAATCGGTATTGAAAAAGCTATCAAAGAAAAACTCACCATTGTTTATGCCGATGGTTTATCGGGCATTGAACATGAAAATGCATTAAAAAACATTGAGACGATTCACACGATTCGCTCCGCTTTGGATAACAAAAAAGTTGTCTCCTACTTCCAACCCATCGTGAATAATCTAACCTTAGAAGTTGAAAAATACGAATCCTTAGTCCGTATCGTTGATGAAAGTGGACGAGTACTCTCGCCTTTTCACTTTTTAGACGTGGCGAAGAAAGGACGTTACTACTCTAAAATCACACGCATTGTCTTGGATAACTCCTTTTTAGCACTCTCGCAAACAGACAAATCTATCTCGATTAATCTCTCTGTTTTTGACATCGAGCGTGATGAAATACGCGAATACATCTACACCCTTCTTCAAACGCACCAAAAAAACTCGCATCGTATCGTATTGGAACTTTTAGAGAGTGATGACATTAAAGACTTTAGCCTCATTAAAAACTTTATCCAATCTGTCAAGCGCTTTGGGGTTAAAATCGCTATCGATGATTTTGGCACAGGGTATTCTAACTTTGAACGACTCTTGGAGTACAAGCCTGATATTATTAAAATTGATGGCAGTTTAATTAAAAATATTCAGACCAATCGCCACAACCGTAGCATTGTCGAGATGATTGTAACGTTTGCAAAGAAACAACACATCCAAACCATCGCAGAATTTGTAGAAAGTGAAGAGATTTTCCATATCGTTCAAGCCTTGGGTATTGACTACTCACAAGGCTATGCGTTTGGAAAACCTGAGTTATTTTAAAATACCTTTATCGCTTCGATAAGCTCTTCCTTGCTTAGTTCTTTCTTTTTACCTTTTGCATCGTAGTCAAAACCTTGGACAACCTCACCCTCTTTAAATTCGATGGTGCGAAGTAGCTGAGTTTTAGGGCTAAAAAGCTTTGCGGTGCCATCGGGTTTATTTTTTTTAAACGGTGTTTCACCTTGCAATTTCCCTGTGGAATAGTACATTTTTGCCATGCCGTGTGCTTCGTCATTGACAAAGAAGAGTTCGGATTGAACAACACCTGATTCGTAGTACTCTTTTTTTAGCCCTTCCATTTTGTCATTTTTAAAAGGAGTTTCGCTTTGCAATTTTCCTGACTCATAATAGGTCTTACCCACACCCTCGCGAATACCCTCTTTAAAAGGCGTTTCACTTTTAATCTTTCCTGATTCATAGAACAATTGCCCTACACCATTTGCCAGTTTAAGGGTTTTTGTCTCTACCAAAAGACCATCCTCACGCACCGTCAAATCTTCAAGCGCGTACTTTAGTTCAGCCGCATACGCACCTAAAACAAAGCACAGTAAAGTAATCCAGACTTTCATGAATAACTCCTAAAAAAATGTGAAATCAAAACGAAGAATGTTTACATGTAACGTTTTACATGTAAACATCAAAAGCAGTTTATACGTTAAATCTAAAGTGCATCACATCGCCATCTTGAACGATGTACTCTTTGCCTTCTAAACGCATTTTTCCAGCCTCTTTGGAGCCAGCTTCACCTTTGTAGGCGATAAAGTCATTGTAGCCAATCACCTCAGCACGAATAAAACCTTTTTCAAAGTCATTGTGAATGACAGAAGCCGCTTTTGGGGCTTTCCAGCCTTTTTCTATCGTCCATGCACGCACCTCTTTTACCCCTGCGGTAAAATACGATGCAAGACCTAGTTTATCAAAGGCAAGACGGATAATTTGCTTCAACCCTGATTCTTCAATGCCAAGTTCTTTCAAAAACTCCTCTGCTTCTTCCTCTTCAAGGGCTATCATCTCTTCTTCGACTTTGGCACAAAGCACAACAACATCTGCACCCACTTCTTTTGCATGTGCTTTAACCGCTTTTACGTGTTCATTTTCTTCCAAAAGCCCTGCTTCATCAACATTGGCGCCATAAATGATGGTTTTATTGGAGAGAAAGCGTAGTTCTTTATCGAGTGCTTGAAAGTTTTCATCATCCTTTCTTGCAAACGTGCTTACAGGTTTGATGTCATCTAAGTGTGCACGAAGTTCTGTGGCGATTTCAGCTAGTGCTTGTGCCCCTTTTTCAAGTTTGGCTTGACGTTTTAAGCGGTCTAGCTTTTTATCGAGCTGTTGCACATCAGCAAAAATGAGTTCACTCTCGATGATTTCGATATCACGAAGCGGGTTGATACTGTTTTCAACATGGGTGATGTTTTCATCTTCAAAACAACGTACCATATGCAAAATAACTTCCACTTCGCGAATATTGGACAAAAATTGATTGCCAAGTCCCTCGCCTGCACTCGCACCCTTCACAAGTCCTGCGATGTCCACAAAATCAACCGTTGAGTGCTGAATGCGCTCAGGCTTTACGATTTTTGCAAGCTCTTCAAGACGAGCGTCTGGAACGGGGACGATGGCTTTATTTGGCTCAATCGTACAAAACGGATAATTGGCAGATTCTGCATTTTGCGCTTTTGTTAGCGCATTAAACGTTGTGGATTTGCCCACATTTGGAAGCCCTACAATACCAACACCTAAACCCATAAGAACACCTTTTTAATTAACTTTTAAGCGCGATTTTACCCTAAAGCGTCTTAAAAAGCTCAATGGTGTGCACACGAGTGATTTGGGTCAATCTTCGCTGTTTTTCCTGCTAAAAAATCTCTAAGTGCATCTTCAACCGTTTCGTTTTTATCATCAAAATAGACATCAATGCCGACTGCTAAAAACTTTTTCAAAGGCTCTCCGCCAATGCCAGAGACCACCAATGTATCTGCACCTAAAGCTTGAATATTTGCCACAGCACTTGCACATCCACCTGTGACATGTCCAGGGTTTTTATGAACAACCACATCTTTGACCACACCCTCTTCAACCACTGCGCACGTGTAAAAACTTGCTTTACCAAAGTGGGCACCTCGCTTTGCACCTAACCCTACATCTTTCATCGTTGGAAATACAATTGTCATCTTTTATCCTTTTATCTCTTTTTTTGAGGGGCTGATATTACGCGTGAGCACAAGAACATTTTGAGTGATGATGATTTGATTCATCATGATGATGGGTTTCATCACCCAAAAGCTTCATATAATTTATCACCGTTACTTTTTCAAGCATACCTTGGTTTAATTGGGTCACAACATCATGAAGACTTAAAGCTTTATTTGCACCAAAATAGACGTCAATACCCGCTTTTAAAAGCGCATGAAACGGTGTTTCTCCCACATGGTTTAACACAACACGTTTTACACCCAAATCTTTGAGCCACGCAGCAACTTCGATACCGCCATGAGCACTGTTTGTATGCACAACGACCGCTCCTTCTTCATTCATCACACTAAAAAACTTAGCTTTTCCAAATAAAGAGACGAGTGTGCTATTCTCTTTATCTGATTTTACAGGTATTGCGACCATTTTTATCCTTTTATTTTGAACATATGCTCATAATAATACTCTTTTAAATGAACATATGTCAAGTATTTTAATTCATGCTATAATGCGGTATTTTTACATGTAAAGGTTTTTTATGCCACGTCAAAAGTGTAAACGCGCTATCTCTTATCGTCCACCATGTTGCCATTTTAGACCGCAAAATGAAAAAAATGTAGAAACGATTAGCTTATTGGCGGAAGAAGTTGAAGCTCTTTATTTGATGGACTTAATGGAGTTGTACCAAGAAGAAGCTGCTTTAAAAATGGGTGTTTCTCGTCCTACCTTTGCACGCATCATCAAATCAGCACGGCATAAAGTTGCCTTAGCACTTTTACTGGCGCATCCCTTGCATCTGCAAAGTCAAAAAGAGCACTACACCATTGCGCTGTGTAGTGATAGCGAAACTTCGCCTTACACTGCTTTACATTCAAAAGGAAAATACATCCATCTTTTCACTCTCAAAGAGCAAAAAATCATTGAGCATACAACCATCCCCAATCTTCTTCACACACAAAATCTCAAACCAGCCCTTTACCTAAGCCAGCTTTTTACCGAACATCGCATCAATCTTTATCTTGTGCGTATGATAGGGGAAGGATTTAAAAGCACCCTTACAACGAAAGGTATACAGATACTGTTAAAAGAGCAGATATCACAAAAGGAGTTAGAAGCCCTTTGGTAAGAGCTTCAATCGCTTGTTTTTTTTATCCTAAAAAAGTGAGTCGCCCAGTATTTCTTCGATGATGCTATCTGGGGATACGTGCTTGGAGAGGGATAATTTTTTAATTTTTTCTAAGGTCTCTTTACGTAAATAGACCACTGCTCTAGCCATGCCTTCATCGTCTTGTTTGCGTTTATCGTAGGTTTCTTGCATTGTGTAACGTAGCTGTTTTTCAACGGGTGAGCGCATGGATTTATACTCCACTAATTGCCCCTCTTTATAGACACCCGATACTTCAGCATAGACCCAATAATATCCACCATCTTTGCGCAAATTTTTCACATAACCTCGCCAAATCTCACCTTTTTTAAGGGTCTGCCACAGCTCTTTGAAGACAGAACTTGGCATATCTGGGTGACGAACGATATTGTGTGGATGACCGATGAGTTCAGCTACCTCATACCCTGAAATGCGTGCAAATGTCTCATTGGCATACGTGATAGTACCATTTAAATCGGTACGAGAAACAATGAGCTCATTTTCAGGAACTTCTGTTTCGATAAACATTCGATAGGTGGTTTGCATCACTCTTCCTTTACAAAAATTAATGTATCTTTTTCTTCAAATCACCACGATAAACCAAATCTTCTAACTTCACACTGTCATCATTAAGCATCGCAGGCACTGCATCCATCAACTCAAGTTTAGCGCGTTCATTGTCAAGTTCTTCTTCTGAATACGCCATCATCATATCGGCACAAATGACATGAGGAATCGCTTGGATTTTTTTGAGTTTACTCATCTCTTCATCAATATTTTCACCCTCAATGGTGACAATAATCTTGCCTTTTTCCTCATCACAAAAGTGATAATCGCAAAAATCACTCTCTTCGCACACCTTGATAATCTCTTTTACATGTAACGATTTTGATTGTATGACAATACTTGATATATTCATGGTAACCTCCAAATAAGTATAAATTGATCGTCACTGCCACTGACAAGCTCTTTTTCATTGACAAAAACAATCGTATTAAGCGTACTCTTTTGTCCCTTAAGCGTATGCTTTTTTGCCTTTGTCAGCAGATCAAAAATGACAATATCGTTTTGTTCATTAAATGCAAAAGCACCTAAATTCCCTGAGGGAGAAAGTGCACCTGCGTAGATTAAAAATGAGCCATCAAAACGCTCATAACTTTTGCTTTGCGTATCGTAGATGATGCCTCGTCTGTCTTGTCCTGCACAGAGAATTTTTTGATTTTTAAAATCGACTTTGTAGACATTATCAACATTCCCGCCACTTAGCACATAAAGTACTTTTCCCGTACTCACATCACTCACCGTGATTTCACCTGATTCGCATGAAGTTGCTACTAAGCTTTTAGACTCGTTGAGTGCAAAATCGCTAAAATGAGAAGGATTAATCTGAACTTGATAACGCTTTTGAGCGCTTTTTATATCAATTAAAATCAGCTCATTGCTCATCAGTGCAATTAAAACACGATTACTATCAATAAATCTTGCTTTATTAATAAAAAGATTTTCACGTTCGGAAATAAGCTCTCGCATCACTCCTTTTTCGATGATGACAAGCTTTCGTGCCCCACTACTTCCTTGCACGACACTCAAAAACGTATCACTGCCCTCTAGGGCATCGACTGAAAAAATCTTTGGAGCTATCGCTTCGCCCGTAAAATCTTTGATAGTTTCAAACGTGATTTTTTTAACTAAACTCGCATCGCTTATTTTATACATTTCAAGCGTTCCAGCACTCGTTCCAGCAACAATATTTTGCCCGTGTAGAACGATATTTTGCACATTTCCACTGGTTTCTATCATCAACCGTGGGGAAATATCTGCATATAAACATCCAATAAAAAGACTCAAAGCAGTTAAAAAACGCATGTTACACTCCTTGTGAGGTGATACGGTATTTTACAGCGTTACTCGGACAAATGCCATAGCAAAAGCCACAGCCTGTACACTTTTCTTTATCCAGTAAAGGTCTTAACATACCAAAAAAAGTGATGGCTTTTGCATCACATACATCCGCACAACTGTTGCAAATTACATGGTTCCATGCCATGCATTGCTTGGTATCAATACTAAAGAGTGCTTCTATGCTAGGCTCTTCTTCTAGCGTTAAAACCCCTAATGGACAAGCAAGAGCACACTCTTTACAAAAGGTACAACCACTTTGTGTAAAGACTAAGCTCGGGAAATTTTCGTTATCTAAGACAATAATATTTTCTTCACAAGAAGCAACACACGGTTTTTCAACACAGGTAGCACATAGCGTTGACAGTAAAGCCTTATCATGTGCATAAGGAGGTCTAAGCGATGCACTTTGCGTTGATGCTTTGGGTTTAAACAAGGTAGAAAGAGAGGCAAATGCCTCTCTTTTACGTGAATCTAGCATGATTACTTCACGCCCTCATTGAGTGTATCAAGAAGGTTTGTTTTCACAGCACCATCTTTTTGTCTAAATTCTGCTTTGAAGTTGTTTTGAACTAAGGGCTCATTTGCAGATTGAGGTGCATGACATGATACACACACGTAACGTGCTTGGCTAACCTCTGGTAACGCTTTATTGGTACGTAAATCATACATATGTGAAGCAGGAACGACAGTTGCCTTAACCGCTTCTGCAACACCAGGAGCGTGGCATGTTAAACACGCATTGCTCTCTTTCGTGATTTCCATCATACCTTCAACATCATGAGGAATCATCGGTGGCGCATTTTCAAATGAACGCTGCATCACTTTTGATTCACCTGGAGCTACTTTAGAATATGATGTAGGCTCTGCTACAACGGTTTTTTCGCTGTAAAGGTCTACTTTTCTAAGCCCCAACTCTTCTTCTTTATAGCTTTGTGATACCGCACAACCAGAAGCGATCACAATCCCTAATAAAGAAGCTAATACTAACGTTTTTGTACTCATCATTTTTTTTCTCCCGTATTTGTGTTAATGTAATTTCTCACACCAAAGCCTAGGGCGTCATCATCACACACTTCTACACACCGTCCGCAATTCGTACACTCGCCATACACGATAGCCCCGCTCTCTTTCCCTATAATAGAAAGTACGGGTTTTTCAGGACAAATTTCCTTACATTTCATGCACAGTGTACATGCGGATTGGTTATGTTTGACACGTATGATGCTTAGTTTGCCTATGAGAGCGTAAAACCCTCCCAAAGGACAGATGTGCCCACACCAACCATTTTTGACCGCAAAAAGATCAAATAAAAAGAGTGAAAGTAATGCTGCAAACCCCATGCCCATGCCAAAGATGATACCTCTGTGCATGATGCCAATGGGACTTACCATTTCAAAAGCCGCAACTCCTGAGATAAAAGAGAGCACTAAGCTCAAGCCTATTACCCAGTATCTCACACTTCTTCCAAGCCATACCTTTCGCTCTATCTTTTCAAGATATAACACGCGTCTAAGCCAATTCGCACTATCTGTTACCATATTGACAGGACACACCCAAGAACAAAACGCTCGCCCTCCGACAATCATATAAAAAAGGACGATAATCAGTCCTCCAATAATGACATCAAGTCCAAGCACTGCTCCAGCCGCGACCATTTGCAAAAGCGCAAAGGGATCTGCGAGGGGAATCGTATTAAATAGTAACGATGAGCTTAAATTTCCACTTAAGACTTTTAGACCATACCCATTTGCTAAAACATACAGTGCTAATACAGTGAGTTGAACACTCCTTCGCATCATTAAAAAACGATGCTTATAAAGCCACCTTCTCATTTGAACAACTCCTCATCTGCGTTGAGATAGTCTTGTGCACTTTTTTCGCTTCGTTTGGTACGTGTTGTGACATCGCTTTTTGTCTCTTCGACTCTTTTTTCATCGGCTTTGTCCCAACCTTTGATGTAATGCGCACCAATTGCCCCTTGAGCAAGCTCCAAAGGCAACACACGAATCGCTGCTTTTTCTGTGACACACGCTCTCTCGCACAATCCGCACCCTGTACAGGTAAGACTGCTGACGATCGGAATCAAATAGGCATGCTTTCCCGTTCTCGTATTTCGCTTGTATTCTAAGGTAATGGCACTGTCCATAATCGGACAGGCACGGTAGCACGCGTCACATTGAATGCCCCAAAAAGCAATACATGACTCTGTATCGACAACCGCAAGACCCATTTTAGCCTTTGTAATATCAAGCTCTTTGCTTCCCTCTTCAATCTTTGAAACACTTTTCTCATCCAATGCTCCCGTGGGGCACACAGGAACACAAGGGATATCCGTGCACATATAACACGGTATCTCTCTTGGAATAAAAAACGGTGTACCCATAGGCTTCGTATCGCCTGGTTTTGCCAACATCAATGTATCATACGGACAGGCTTCAACACACTGCCCACACTTAATACACATCTTTAAAAAGTCTGACTCTTTGAGCGCTCCAGGAGGGCGTAAGATCAGCGGTGCTGCCTTAGCCTCTTCCAAATA